>JACDHC010000249.1 GCA_013821245.1 Candidatus Nitrosopumilus sp. | reverse complement strand
ATAATTTAAAAATTCATCAACTGCATCAGAATATGAGCTAAAATTCTTAATTTGATTTGAATTAACAGTAGATGGGATTATAGGGCTAATGTCGGTAGGATTACCGATTTCATCCAAAACAATACAAGGTTCATGGCCAACACCATTGGATATATTTGTGATTAAAAAGATTAATCCATCAAACAAACTTTTAAAATCATTATCAGATAAATCATTGATTTTTTTGTTCCTAATCTTTGAATTATTTATGATGTGTTCAACAAACTTCTTTGAAATAGAAAGGTTCCGCCCGAGCCATTTTTTAATATCAATATTACCCTCTCCCTCCTCTTTAGTTGTATTGACCAGCGATAGAAAATTATCTAAGTTTATTGAAAACGGGCTAACTCCTCTTGGTGGTGGCGGAGCATAATTTAATCCAGGTTTTAAAACCCTATGTCTTACGTTTATCGAATTTATAAGTGCCAAAATCTTTAATGACTCATTGCATAATATGATATTCCCATTTCCAAACAATTCAATAATCAAATAATGTTTTAATCCATTGACATTTTGAAAAATAAATTGTACTATCCTTTCCCCCTCAAAAATAGATACATCCACCAATTTAGAGCGCTCTAGTTCAGACTTTATTTTTTTTATTGCATCATTATCCTCAATTACAGAATATTTGTATTTTGTAACACATATTCCAAAAGTAGAGACAAGCAGCGAAATATCATTTTTTTGGGAGTGATGAAATTTTATGATTAAGGAGCTCTTTGTGATTGGGTAAATATTACTTATATAGTATACATCATCAATAATTTCCTTAAAATGATTCACAAGGAATTTTAATTCTATTTCTGAAATAGACATCCAATACTATAACACAATATTGATATAATAACATAAGAAATGGGCCATATTTTTTATGACCGGTGTAATAGAAAGTAGGAATTAAATGTGGTTAATAAAAAACAATATCGCATATACTTGGACGTTCTAGATAAAATTTATTACATGAGGACTGTTTTTGCTGCTGTTGCAGGATCGTTATTAGGGATAATAATAAAACCCCAAGCAGACCAAGCTAACACGATAGGAATTACAATACTAGTTGGAATTATTTTTTATTACATATCACACATTATTGCCAAGAAAATGGCCAGGGAAACGTCTAAAGATAAAAAGAAAAAACTAGTAACAAATGGAATTTTCGCTTATATTTTCATGCTATTAACATTTATGGTAATAATATTCACCGTACTCAACCAGCACATCGTCTAAAAAATGAACAGTAAACTTTTTTGGGAGCATAAGACTCCAGGTATTCCAGATGAGCTGTTTGATAGAGTTGATAATGTACCTATAACAAAAGAAGAGATAAGATCCATAATAATAAGCAAATTACGCCTAAAGGAAGGATTTGCATCTATAGATATTGGTTGCGGTAGCGGCAGCATATCAATTGAGTTAGCTATTCAAACCAAAACCCCAGTATATGCAATAGACAGCGACAAAAATGCAATTGATCTAACCGAGCAGAATATATTAAAATTTGGGTTGCAAAATAAAATAAAAACAATACATGGATTAGCACAAGAAATTTTGCCGAACCTACCAAATGTAGACGCAATTGTTATAGGAGGAACCACAGGGGATACGGAAAAAATGATAAAACTGGCAACAGATCGCCTAAACAAGGGAGGCAGGCTGGTTGTTACCTCCATATTAATAGAAACAATATACAAAACTCTTAAAGCAATAGAAAATTCAGAGTTATTGGAGATTGACATAAGCCAAGTAACTATAGCAAAATCAAAAAAAACTAGCTCCGGAACCATGATGATTTCAAGAAATCCTGTGATTATTTTTTCCGCCACCAAATAAATACAAAAACTTTAATTAATATTTTTAAAAGTGGTCTTATGGCATATCCAAAACTTTATTGCATAGGGTGTGGCCCAGGTGATCCAGATTTACTCACTCTAAAAGCAATAGACATTATTAAAAATGCAGATATAATCTATACACCTACCGCCAGGGAAGGAAAGCCAAGTGTTGCCCTATCCATAGTTGAAAGATTTCTCAATAAAGATACGGAAATTCATCAATTGGTTTTTCCGATGATTAAAGACTTTAACAAACTAAAGGATAATTGGAAGGACAATACCGCAGAAATAACAAATTCTATACGAAATGGAAAAAGAGCAGCATACTTAACTGTTGGTGATCCTTCTCTTTATAGTACCTGGATATACATTTACAGAGAGATAACCAATAACCATAAGGATATAGAAGTAGAAGTTATCCCGGGCATAACGTCAATTTTTTCATTTTCTGCTGAAATAAAAACACCAATAGGAGAAGGCGAGGAGATAATAGGAATAATTCCGGCATGCTATAACCTCGATAGATTAAGAACTGCTGCACAATGCTGTGACACAATGGTATTTTTAAAAGATGGCAGATATTTTAACAACGTATTGGAAATTTTGATGGAGTCGGGCTTTCCAGGAGAATCAGATATTTTTATAGCTCAAGACGTATCTACCGATAGTGAAGCATTGCAAAAAAAGAAACTATCAGAATTATTAAGAAATCCAAATGAAAACAATGATAAATACTTTTCAATCATGATAGCCAAAAAGAAAAAATGATGCAAAAAAATACAGTTTATTTTGTGGGTTCAGGTCCTGGCGATCCAGAACTAATAACAATAAAGGCAAAAAGATTATTAGAAAATGCAGATATAGTGATATATTCAGGATCTTTATTAAATCTCGAGATATTAAATTTTGCAAAAAAAGAGGCCAGTTTATTTGATGCGGCTAAATTAGACAGAAATGAAATATATGAAATTCTTAGAGACTCCACAAAAAACGGTAAGCTCG
>JACDHC010000071.1 GCA_013821245.1 Candidatus Nitrosopumilus sp. | reverse complement strand
GTATTATAAGCCCCCCCCCACCGTAATTACACAAACAACACCTTAATTACACAAACAACACCATAATTAACGAAGCCCTAAATAAAAAAAAACAGAAATGTCACCCAGCGAAACTCATAAGGATAATAATGTTTCAATATTCCCGATATTACTCAAAAGAAATAGTTCATTCTATCGAAATTTTAGTTAAAATGACTTAATATGATAATTTTAGGGAAAAACTAAAAAAAAGAAATTTGTTTTTTATCTATGGCTGATAATATTTAATGCAAGGGAGTTGTCAGCATTGAAATCGACATCGTTTCCAGCATTATTCCATAATGCTATCGCATTAATATTATCATATAGGGTTGCCGGGTTTCCTTCCTTTGGAGTGATACCCAACATAACTCCATCAAGGTCTACAGAATAAAGCGCTTGGCCATTATCCAGGTCAGCTACCGATTGCTTATTGGCTATCATCGCACTTACAGATTCTTCATCTTCCATATTTGCTGCTAAAATTTCAATTCCACTGGTTGGCAAGTTAAGCAAAACTGTTCCATCCAGCAAATGACATGGGGAAAGTATTGCGATTACTCGCACTCCATCATCATCCATAGTCGAAGGATCCAATGTTACAATTCGCTCTACGTTACTACATGATGGTGTTGAAGTTATACTTCCAGTTCGGTCATTGATTGTTATTTCGCCATCCTGTGTTACTTCATTACTTGTACTTTTTTGGTTTTTAATTACATTGTTGAAAATATAATTGTAATTGATTGTATTGTTACAAGAATTGATAATATCCTCATATGCTTCACAGTAAGATCTCTGGTCTATCCGAGCTAATGTTTCCTCCTCTGTTGGTGTTGGCGTGTCTTCTGTGCCATCGGCTGAGTATTCTGGGCCCTCTGGCGTTGGCGTTGGCGTTGGTGTTGGCGTGTCTTCTGTGCCATCGGCTGAGTCTCCAAATGTCAGCGTTTCTCTAGGCGTTGGTGTTGGTGTTTCTTGTGCAAACACGAATTGCCTCCGGAAAATAGAGACATCCAAAGTGCTTACATATAAAGAACCTAATAATACAGAACTTAAAATGAGTATCATTGCAATGGACGATATCAAAACTATCGTCGAAATTTTATTCTTATTTATATAATTATATTTTAATGGTTGGGGTTATAATGATCATACATATAATATTTGTTAATAGATATACATTTAATAATAATCAATTCAATTATACCAACAGCCTCTTAAATAATATATATGTTACTAAATTAGTTAACAAATGTTCTCATAATTGCTTCAGGTGCTCTATTTAATATCAATACATACAGCAATTCAGATAACAAAAACATAAACTATTTTAACATTTATAGAGATCAGCCAATAACTTTCAAAGTATTCATATTAAAATCGTACTATATTAGAGTAAATTTAAAATGATCTCATTCATCTCAATGTTTATAGATTTGGTAAAAATTCCCATTTGTGTCGATCCAGTAGTTTGTATCCATCATGAGTAGTAAAATCAAGGTCTCCCAATCCCACGGTTGAAAGTGCACTATGTCCATCAAAGATCACAATATAGATTCGGATATAAGAAAATAATTATGTTAGGTAGAGTATAATTCAGCTGCAATAGTTAAGGCGGTTTGTCACACAAAACATGTGAATATTTTGAATAGCATTCTAATATAAGATAGATTCAAAACTTTATTAATTTATTTTTATCAAATCATTTGATGACGTAGAGTGCAAAAACATAGCTTTTTACCTTTTTCTTTATATGCATTTATTACCTTTCTACTGGTCTCTTCAATGGTTTTGTCATCCATCGATGTGTCATTTGGTGCTTACTCTAGAGCCCCCCCTTCCCCCTTGGGTCCCACTGTGAATGATGATAACCTCACTGTTGAAAAAGTAACAGAGGGTTTAGAGTTTCCCACCAGCATGGCTTTTATAGGCAATAATGACATTCTTGTAACTGAAAAAAATACCGGCAGGGTTATGGAGGTTAAAAACGGCCAGATCCAAAGCACACCTGCACTTGATGTGCAGGTGGCATCAGCTGTAGAGCGGGGTTTGTTGGGAATAGACGTATCCAAACATCCTGATGGCAAAACATATGCCTTTATCTATTATACCCAATCAGGCGGAGGGGAGGATGGCGATGACTTTAAACTTGGCGTTGAGCCGGCAGGCAATATGTTGTATAGATACGAATTTGTAAATGGGAAGCTTATCAACCCTTCCCCTCTTTTGGATTTGCCTGCAAACCCGGGCATTACCAACAGGTCTGACCATATTGGAGGCAAGGTTGCAATAGGTCCCGATAACAACGTATATTTGGGGGTTGGGGAGGTAGGCGGGCACCGAACACTTGCCCAAAATAACGTAAATGGTTCGAATGCTGATGGTACTAGTGGCATATTGATGGTAACTCAGAATAGCCAAGTTGTTTCGGACGATCCCATTTTTGGTGAGAGTTTGCCCCTTAGCATTTATTATGCAATGGGAATTCGCAACAGCTTTGGCATGGATTTTGATCCACTAACAGGCAATTTGTGGGATACCGAAAATGGCCCAATTGGAGCAGATGAGATCAATTTGGTTGAACCGGGCTTCAACAGCGGATGGGCATTGATTCAAGGTGATGAGAGTGACAACATCCTGGATAACGGGGCTTCAGAGAATGATTTGGTGGAACTAGGCGATGGTCAGTATAGTGATCCTGAGTTTGTGTGGGAATTCCCTATTGGCGTTACAGATCTCAAGTTTTTAAACTCAGGCAAACTTGGAGATGAATATGCAAACAACATGTTTGTGGGGGACATAAACAATGGCCTTTTGTACAGGTTTACTTTAAATGAAGATCGGGACGAGATATTCATAAATGGAACCTATGTTGGTAATGTTGAAGCTTTAGAAGATAATGAGGTTGACGAGACGCCAGAAAACGCGGTCATAACCTTCGGGCAGGGTTTTGGCGGCATAACCGATTTACAGGTTGGTCCCGATGGGTACCTGTATGTTCTAAGTCACAAAGGAGAGTTGTTCAGGATATTACCAACATCTGATGTCAAAACAGATATAAGCCAACCAAATGGCGTTATGAATTCTAGTTCTACTATACAGAATGTTTCCATAAATAGTAACTTAAATGGCAACTATACGCCTGCAGTCATTGTTGGAATCGATGGAGATGAATCATACTCACCAAATCCAATTGAGATTTCTGTAGGGCAAACCGTGTCATGGTTCAATGGAGACGCAATTTCTCACACTGTAACTTCAGGGGAGGAGGATGACCCTGACGAGGGGGTGTTGTTTGACTCCGGTGCAATTATTCCCTACGAAGACTATAGTTTAACTTTTAGTGAGCCTGGGGAATTTGACTATTACTGCATTTATCATCCCACAATGGTTGGTGAAATAATAGTAAACTCATCCGATGGTACTTTCAACGCAGCAGGACCGGAATCATTAGCTCCACAAAATGACGAATCCTCAGCAGGCGATGAATCCTCAGCAGGCGATGAATCCTCAGCAGGCGATGAATCCTCAGCAGGCGATGAATCCTCAGCAGGCGATGAATCCTAGAAAATAAATGTCCATAATTCTTTTTTTCTCAAATCAGGCCATTTTGACTGAGAATATACACAATTTTTTACGATATTTCAATCATGATTAGATGGTAACGTTAAAAGTTATATACTTAATGCCCGCGGGTGTAATGAGTCACTTAGAAAATGTCATGGTTATTATCCGCAGTATATATGACCATATTTTTGGTTGTATTGTTTGGTTTTTGGGCTGCAAATAATCCCCAACAGGTCATTATGTACATTGATATCAAAAACCATATAAAATTCACTCCGCATAATGAACCAAAATCACAATTACAAAAGTTTTTCAAATTACCACCACTAATACAAACAGCAATAGCAGCAGAATATTCAGTCGAACCTTTGAATGTCAAGGTCAAAAACATAACAGCAACAGCCAACACCATTAACAATAGCACTTCAACAATTTCCATTGCTTTTGACATCAAAAACAACAATCAAAACACCATACTGTTAGAGGGATTAAACTATAACCTGTATTACAACAATCATCTTATTATTACAGGCAGTATTGGGAGCCAGTTAATCAGTGACATATTTCAATCAAAGTCAGAATTTCCTGTTCTAGGAAATAGTTCCCTAGCTTTGAAGGACAAGCAAAGGTTTGATAAAGGTAGCAGTGAAACAGGCAATGAATTATTCAGTAATATTTTAAAGGCAAACTCTCACTACAAAATCAACGGAACTGTGTTTTACAAGCAAATAAGCAACATTTAAGCCTATGATGGAACACAACAGTTTGAGACTTCGTTTCCCTAAACCTATCCACCAAATTGAAAAGGCAAAGGCAAACGATCAATAACATTAACAATAAGTTTACGCCAAAGAAAAACCGATAACAGAAACCCTAAACAATTTAAAATTAAAATAAGGTCATCATCTTCATTCTTTTATAACCCATATTCATTCTTACCAAACTGCAAAGAGGCATTTTTATTAAGACCAATAAAAGCATATAGTCTTTGAAAAAACGGTCTTTATTTGTTTGACTTTATTGATTTGTACAGTAACGCAGTAAATATCACCATAGCCAACAAAATCAAAAAACCCGACATGCTTGTCAACGCATGCAACAAAGTAAATTCATCACTGTCAAAATAGGACACATAGGCCATCCCCACAGTTCTCGTTAATAATGACATTATTATCAGCATCAACGGTATTTTGTAAAACCTATTCACAGCAATCGGTTTCCCCAGAATCGGCGCAAGCATCATGGGAAGGTAGGAGGCAATGGTGACCCCTATAAACCCTATCGCAATTAAATGGATGGATAGGTCATAGAACATAAACTTTTTTGTCAAACACATAAAACAACAACCCCAAAACAGCTCCCACATACAAAAAACAAAAAGAAACCCGGGTATGGTGCATTGTGTAGAGGAACCGCTCCTTTTTGTCTTCTGTGGATTGAAGGATATGTTTTTTATTTTCGTAATTGTTGTATACATAGACAGAAAAGCCAAATGTTATTGATGAAAGTATCACAAATATGTTAAACAAAATGGGCAACGCAGCATCATCGCTAATGCCAAATTTTGTAGCAATCCCTAATGCAAAGGCGGCAATCAGAAACAAAAAAGACAGCATGCCAAATTTTTTTCTGGGCCTTATGAACCCCAAAAAAGATGGCAATGTTTTGTATTCTATTCCAAATATCATCGCCATGGGAAACAACAACTGAAGCTTTACATCCGTTAATGTGTTGTCATTGTAGTTAAACAAACCAAAGACCGATATTACCAACAAGCATATAGAGGACAATCCCACAAAATAATCAGCAGTTCTCAACAGTTTTGGCTTGGTTTTTAACGTGTCAATCATCTTTCCAACAAACAGCAATACGCCACTAACTCTAAAGATCTCGGAAATGAAAAGGATTTTCTCATTTGTTGGTGGTGATTTAGACACATTTACTGTTGTGGCAATTGCTAAAATAGTGGAAATAATGACCAACAGAAAAGAGATTTTTATTATTGCAGGTGATCCTATAGAAACATTTCTAAATCGTGGTACAATCACAAACCCTATTCCCATAATTAAAAGGGTGAGTCCACCCTCTACCAGAAATATACGGTGCAAATTAAAAACGGATCCATTAATTAGGGGAATGTTTACCTTTAGGATAAACGCAAACCATATTGATCCGATAAAGGATCCAACCATGAAAAAAACCATTGCAGACGCAATAAACGGTTTAACTATATTATTATTTTTAACCAGGTCTTTTGGCATTTCATTCATTTTGTAAAGATTTTATTTTTTCATTCTCCTTAAAAAATCATAATTACGAGCTTTCGTAAGTTATGGGTGTTTTGCTTTTTGGTGCCTTATTGAAAATACATCCAAAACTACCCATATTTTTTTGAAACAGATTTTATCTTTTCCCTAAAAATACAAATAAATTCAATATAAAACATTTCTCAATAGGATTATTTATTTGTCTTGTTGTGAAAAGGTGTTAATCCAAAATCAGCAAAAAAATCATCCACCTTTTTGTCCATCTTGTGCCGATTGCCATGTTTACTTCAAACCAATTGCTACAGTAACTTTAAGCTACCAATTATAATTTCAACTTCGTTTCTTTTTATTAGTCCAAAACCCACAACTAGGGGCACATTTTCATGCATCTTTGTTTCTTGCTCATCCTTTACGATTTTGACTGGAAAATGCAGAGCACGGGACAGATCTACAAGTTTTGAATGCAGTTCATTGAACTCTTTTTCGGAGTTTACCCTCAGCACTGTTTTTTGGGAGTTATAGTATTTTTTCCACGTCGCATAAGTAACGTGTTTTCTTTGTATGCACTCCTCTATGACGTATTGAGTAGCATGTCCAACGTGAACCGCAATCTTTCCCTTACCCATTTTTATGTCACCTCGCACCAAAAAAATCATCGCAATCTTATTATCAGGATTCACCAATTTCTTATGCCCCCCCCATCATAACCTTAAATTTTGCTATTTCCTTAAACCCCTTACTGTTTTAATCACCAAGGTAAATACCTATAGGCACTTCATTCTCACATAGATCTACAATGTTTGTTTTGTCAGTATACTAAAATGCCATAATAAAAACCCCTCTTTACATCTTTATTGTGCAATCCTTTTTGCAGTTGTTATTAAAGATTCATGTGCCTAAAGCACATCGTTTTAGAACTAATGGCAAATGAAAATCAACAGCAAATGATTTATGGCTGTATATCCCCATAACAAACAAAATTAACCATTAAAGATTCAGTAAAGAAAGCAAAAGAGACGCCGGTTTTGCTGTCATCCATCATGAAAATAATTCCCTCTAGTTTATCAAGAAGGTAACAATGCATGCGGGGGAGCCCAAATGATTGCCATCCCTTTCAGCAGCAGTGGATGTGAAACCTAGGATGGAAAACTAAACGCCACCCGCTCTGGTTCGCTTTCATCCCTATTTACCATCACCTCACATGTTTCATAGACGTATGAATAACTGCTGTCTTTTATTATCGCGCACACTTCTACTGATTCCCCATCCCGTACTGAATTTTCCGCAAAATGATAGGCTCGTTCAAAATATGTATCGATTTCACCCTCATCTGGAAAAATCTCATGCCTGATATCCATGTAGGACTTTTGCTCTACCCCATTAATAGAAAAATAGAGTCCGTCATAATTGGAAGGGATGTTCGATGGGTCAAAACTTAAACCTACAATGAGTTTCAATCCCCAGTTTTTTTCTTTAGGTCCAGAAGATTTTTCCCTATCAACAACAACATCATCATCATCACGACCACCACCATTGCCACTGCTTTCAAAACAGTCACCTTTTCCATCGTAATAGCCTTGCATAAACTCACTGGAATGGGAACTAGGTCCTTTACCGGGCTGATTTATGTATCTGCCCGAGTAGTCCGATATTTTGGCATCGTCACAACCATGGTCATATCCTGATTCATAGGGAGTGGCAGCGTTCACATGAGTAATGGATGGCAAAGGAAAAAATGCTAGAGCACAAATTATAAAAGATATCAATAAGGGTACTTTATGTGTTGTAGCTACCTTATTTAACAACAGTATATTCTTATGGAACAAATATATATGCATTGATTAACTTTGTCATGATTTTTAATATACCCTCCAATCAAAATCTAGTTATTGGAAAAGAAGGCAAATAGGGTGTCTTCTAATCAAGGTCAGGGTTTTCGTGGTTAACACAATAAAAAATGCAAAAGACCCTATGGGTTGGAGACACCAATCCAAAACCAGTCAGTATGGCCATTGGAACTTTAATTACAAGGCCCTGCAAAGTGATTATGAGTGCTAGAGCCCATTTATCATGCAGAACAACAATACAGGTCATGTGTAAAGATAAGAGGTACATTCCCATAAAATAAAATGTAAAGTAAACAAAATGCAACATCCTCACATATTTTACAAACAAAACAAACCGGGCAACTAAGGCAGTTATAAAATATGGATGTTACCAAAGTAAAGGTAAAGGCTGTTGATAATGTTCACCATCTAGAAATTTCCATAGGTCCGACACAATTCATATTTATCCAAAACAGTTCGGCACATCAAAGGAAGAAAGAGAAAGCAATGCTAGTTCCCAAATTAGTTGTTATTACTTTTGCCACACATTAAGGCCAATTTCGATTTTCAAAGACACTGGCTCGATGTTTTCAGAGAGCCACACTGTTTGTGAGCCCACAAAAACTAACACCCCATCTAGATAAGACTCCTTTGAGTTTACTGAAAAAACTATGGGCGATTCGTCCATCCTTTTCCCAACATCTATTGCCGTATCAACATCAGATGAGAGATGAACGTACTGGCGCTTCATTTTCCTTATTCCCTTTGTAATTATTGCATCATAGTTCTATCTGGAAGTCCCATGGTAAAGGACACTTGGTGGCTCAACTGGAGTTTTTTTCCTTATCCTTACGGTATGTCCATACAAGGCCCTTATTCCGGTACCTTTGATTTCCAACCTTGCTTTTTGCGAATTTGTGACCAAATACAGAATGTTCTCTTTTCTTATAACCATATTTTTATTTTGATTGTTGATGGATTGGACAAGCTTGTCAATGTCGGTGAATCTTTCTTCATCCAAGTTTAAGCCAAACTTTGATGGTTTGTGTCTTAGGACATATGCCAATAATTTGCTTAGCTTGACACTGCTATTGTCACGGGTGCCATCAGAACTCCTCTTTATAAAAGTTTATTGTGATATTTTGGCCCTGTTCATTTAACGATAAGCCTATAGCTTGAAGATGTTCTATCTCATATGTGATTAGCAGAAACAGAACACCTTCAGAGTACATTGGC
>JACDHC010000070.1 GCA_013821245.1 Candidatus Nitrosopumilus sp. | reverse complement strand
AATAGCTCCTATATGTGAATGAACAACTAGTTGCACAGAATTAACCAATAGCATGCTTTGGTAAAATTAGAACCTAAACGGACATAAACAAGGATTTTATGGTCTGGTGGTGATTGATGATGGTTGAGGCTTTATCCGCAGCAAAACCGCTCTATGATAATTCAAGGCATTAGTAATTTGTATATCCCAAATTATTATTCTGACTGTATTTGTCGTAAATGCAATTAAAGTTCCTTTGGAGCCAAATGGCATGCCAAAAACCATACATGCGAAATCAGTGTAAGAAGACGTTGTATTTCGATGCATAGCGTAACTAACGCGTAGTGGCTGCCCGTTTATTCCAAAATAAAAAGACTATTGCAAGGGTCGTAAAAGCCGGTTACCCATAATCATCCAAAATGAATAAACCGCATTCCCTCACCATGTTTAATATTTTAGTTGAATGCTTACAGGGTGGAAATTGTAGATATTTTGATATTATTGAGCGTTTCTTCAAAAAAAGACATTTACTATAAAAACTATTGTCATCCATATAGTATATGACTACAATTAATACTGAAATACAAATTAATGCACCGGTAGATAGAGTTTTTGAATACTACACAAATCCAGATAATATTAAGGAGTCATGGCCCCGTGACATTGTCAAGGAATCAGAAAACGTATCTGGCCAAAAAAGCGAGGAGGGTTCAGAGATGAAAGTAACAGGAGAATACATGGGAAAAAGGGATGAGATGTTGCTAGAGGTTGTACAAAAAGAACAAAACAAAAGACTGGTCACAAGGCAAACAGAGGGCCCATTCCAAAAATGGGAAAGCACACAAGAGTTCCAAACCACTGGAAACAACTCCACAAGAGTTACCCATATCATAAACTATGAACTACCAACAACAGGCAAGATTGCCAATTTCCTTTCCGGAAGCCAGGCTGAAGGCAAAATAAGACAGGGTATCCAACAGGCTGCCCAAACAGTAAAGCAAAAGCTAGAGTCCAGTTAAACCAAAGTAGAGACATATCACATAATTTTTTTATCATTGTTATGCTAAAAAACAGTGGATAAAAATGACTAATGAAAACCAACCTAATACCGTTAACTATATTGAAATACCATGTGACGAAACAAAAGTTTTGAGGGATTTTTATTCCTCACTGCTGGGCTGGAAATTTGAAGAGGGCAAAGACACACCCGACTATTGGTTTACAAGCGATTCCGGAATAAAGGGCGCAATACTGAAACGACGTAACGTAAAACAGGCCGCAACCGTTTACATCAATGTTAAATCTGTCGATGACTGTATTGCTAGCGCTAAAAGGTTAGGCGCAAATGTAGTGGTGGGAAAGGAGGAAATATCTGAAGGGTATTATGCTTTGTTGGAGGATCCGCAAAAAAACGTTATAGGGATATGGGAAAATAAATCCTAGCCGATTAATCTAAATACACCTTAAATCTTTTTGATTTATTTGGCATTACCTGAAACTTTATATTTTTAAATTCAAAAAACCATATTATAGTACAACTTAGTAACAGTTTTAGACATACATTGGCCTTTTATATAACTTGATGCAATTTAAATTAAATTTATTCTGAATAATTTAATTTATCTTAAATACAAGAATACTAATTGTTATGCCTATTTCCATCTGGATTCAATAAAGGCAACATGTATGAGAATCTGAATGGGATGTTTAGTACATATTCACAGCCAATTCCTGCAAAATCCAACTGTTCTTTAGGTAAATGTTCTCTGATACTGGTACTAACAATAACAATTCTTTGTTTTGGATTGTTTTTGTGTATTTCTTTTGCGATGTCAAGACCGGATATGTCAAACAGATGTGTGTTAATAATAATAGTATCAAAATTGTAATTATTTGGATTTTTAAATAAATGGTTTAGGCGTGCCTCTCCGCTATTTACCGTTTCTGCCTTTAAACCTAGCAAATCTAAATAAGTTTTATAGAGATACCTTAAGTCATCGTTTGACTCTGCGACAAGTACTCGGATTTGTCCTGGTCTAACTAATTGATTAACTTTGTTTTTTCTTTTTTTAAACACATCTGTTTTTGTGATTTTATTGGATGGCTCTCTTTGAGATTCCATATAGTCGGTTCCTATGTTACCATCTTTCTGTATATGATACCCTGTGTCACTAACGATGTTTTTGTATAATCTATAGATATCTTTTCCCTTCTTTATCTAATTATAAATAGTTATCAATCGTTAAATAGTACATTATCATTTACAGCTAAAATTCACAAGTAAAGAGTTTATCCTGCTTTGCACTGTATTATCAAAGAATTGTTATTGTCATGCGTAGTTTTAGAAAATTCATCAAATAAACATTCTGAATATAAATAAAAAATATCAATTGATGGCTTTGTCGAAAGGAATAAGACATATTGTCACCGGAAGATAAAAATATATTTATTCTCTGGCTCTAATAGGGAATTTGATTTTGCAATTGCGAGAGAATTTTCAGAAAATAGATGGCTCTAACGATAAAAGGACTCGGTCACTCTTTAACTTTAACTAAGGGGTTTGGGTGTGGTTGGATAAAGGGTTCAGTTAATATCAGAATATAAATTAAACTTAATTAACTTTGGCCTAGAACAGGTATCAGTGAACTGCGCAAAGGGCGTGTAATGCAAAGATGAGGTGATTTGGATTGAATTATGGTGCTTCTATTTTCTCAATAAAAATTGATTAGTTTGTTTTATTTTCACCCATTTTTGACATTGCTTCATCACCTGCCCTTTTCACCTCTTCTAGGCTAAGGTCCTTAACATGGGTTGATATTGACCATCTGTGCCCGAATGGATCCTCAATACCACCATGTCTGTCTCCCCAAAATTGATCTTTGACAGGATCCAAAACTTTTGCCCCTTGGGCAACTGCTTGATTGAAAGTTTGGTCAACATCCTCTACGTACAAAAACATTCCAACAGGGCTCCCGCCTATAGATGCTGGTGAAAGACAATTCATTTGTGGAAATTCATCTGCCAACATTAATTTGGAGTCGCCTATCTCAAGTTCAGCATGGGCTAACGCTTTTCCGTCAGGAGTCATCATACGCATTATTTCTTTTGCTCCAAACACCTTTTTGTAAAACTCTATTGCCTGCACACCATTTTTCACAATCAGTGAGGGTGTGATTGAATGATAACCGTCTGGAATTTTTTTTACTTGACTCATTAGACAACACTATGCTAATTGTAGATTATAAGTATGCAAGGGAGTAAAAGTATAGTTAGTACAACCCATGCCGAGGTTTTGATGAACCTCATTGTACTTTCCATTCATTGATCCCTGATCATTAGGTGACTTTAGGCATTCAATAGGTCATTTGAGTGTGGTTTATGCTTCAATTGATCTTTTACAGTTTTGTTGTTGGCTAACTTTTCTAATTATATTCCAAATTGGAGAGAACAATCACATTGACTTGTTGTTGGATATGCGCTTTTGGTTTCTAAAATGGCATGGCCTTGGTGCTATAGGATGTTTTGACGTCTAGTTTTTTTATTTGAGTTCTGCTTTCTATCATGCTCCTTGGTGTCTAAAACCCAATTGATTATTGTATAATCCAAATTCAAGTCTCAAAACCCGCGATTTTGGTTTGTTGCTTTGTGCTCTATCTTTTAAATAGGTTTAACCATTTGCTCAATTTCATGCATTCAAATCAGATTTTGGGTAAAAGAGAGAGAGCGAAAGGTGGATTTGCAAAGCGCGTTTGTACCCTTTAACATGTTCTTCTATTTGATATTTGTTTTACCAAAGTTAAAACTGTGTTTTATTATTTTGTTAAATTATTCATCCAGCCTAATTTTCTAAAATACAATACCATTACGCTTGTCAATATTATGGATGTCAGGATTATAAAAAAAAGGGGTAGATAGCCGTAAAATGAACTATTGAAGTTCATGCTCCCTGGGATATCAATATTCATTCCGTAGAATGTACCTAATACAGTTATTGGAATTGATAGTGTAAACAATATGGTCAAAAAACTTAGTATTCTGTTTGTTTTCTCACTGCTTAGCATGAAATCGGTATCTTTGTAAATTTCAATAGTCTCCTTTGATTCATCCAATGCTTCCAAAACTTTTGAAACGTGATCATTCACATCATCAAAATAGGATATCAGGTCTTCCTCCTCCTCCTCCATCTCATCTATGCTTGAAAACCTCTTTACATCTCTGGAGGTCAGTTCTGACATTATCCTTTTTAAAGGAACCACTATTCTCCTGAGTGTTGTAATTTCTCTTCTTAGAAGCGATATTTCTTTAGCATTTGATATCTTCTCATCAAACACATCATCTTCAACATCATCTAAATTTCCTATTACTTTCATTGATATGTGAAGTAGATCATCCACTAAAACATCTACAATGCTGTGTAACAGATAACCCGATGTTCTTCCCATGATATCTCGTTTGTTTTTAGGATCGTCTGATTTGCATAGCTGGAAAAGCTCAAACAGTGGTTTTAGGTCACCTTGGTGGACAGTTATAAGATAATTTTTGCCTACAAATAAAGATAATTGGCTAAAGCTTGGGGATGTCTTATCCTTATGGACAGTTGGAAAGTGAAAAATTATAAAAATATGGTCTTCATACCTATCTATTTTTGGCAAATTGTTTTTCGATAAACAATCCTCAATGTTCAGTTCATGAATTGGAAATTTATTGGCAATAATGTTCATCTTGTCCCTGGTTGGTGATTCGACATACACCCACAATAGATCTTCACTTTGGGCTGTTTCAATCCCTTTTATTTGGTTGGGTAACTGCATTTTTATGACCTTGCCTTAATATAGAGATGTAATATTTGTTAATATTATTAAATTATTTTATTACAATAAATTAAAAATATTGCAATCTGTCGTACTTTAAAGAATATGTTTCTTTAACGCATCGTTATTTTTTTTAGATTGGTTTGTTGGGCTCTGTTCACTTAAGAAATAGATTTTCTGAATTGCGGCCTGCAACAATAATATTTTGATATGAAAACAAATTAATTTTGTGGATTTAAGATTGATTTGGTTTGAAAATGAATCTATATACCACATTAACCATCAGATAAAGTTAGGAAATGCTCTTTTAGAATCCTTAAGTGAACAGAGCCGTTTGTTGTTTTTCAATTTTTGCAATGCAATGTTCCAAAAGTATAGGACATTCTTAAAAAACACGGACTTTACAAATGTAAAGGATATAACTGACAAGGTCAATGATTATCTTGTGCCTTTTCAATTGGACAAAAACGATGTAGCGATTTTGAAATCTCTGTTAGGTGATGGAAGAAAGTCGTTTAGACAAATCTCTAGGGAAACCGGAATAACTACACCCACAGTTAAAGCAAGGTTTGACAGATTGGTTAATGTGGGCTTTATCAAGGGGGTACTTCCTGTCTTTGATTTTAGTAAGGTGAATAACAATGATAGTGAACAACAACAACAACAGGATAGTCTGATTCAAATACAGGGCATAAAACAAAGTTTCCCCGAGAAAGAGAATGCCATTAAAAATGCCTATGACAATGTACTTGAAAAAGAGATAGGCGATATAGAAAACAAAATCACAAACGGTCTTGCAATAAACGTAGTATGTGATTTCTGTGAAGGGCCTGTTTATGGCAAAGCTAAAGTTTTAAAATTTGCTGATATTGAGAGATTCTTTTGTTGTAATTCCTGCAAATCTGGTTATAGTGAGAAATACCGGGGTAGAATAGAATCAATAAAAAGAAGGTATGAAGGCAAATCCGAAATGGAAATATAATTAATTTGTTTGTTGTAAGGTTTTTGCCTTAATGACCGTATTTTGAAGGGTTTTGGTCAAATTGTTGCTTGCATGCGGAAGAACAAAGATACACTTTTTCCCCACTAATTTCTGAAGTGTATTTTGCAGTTTTTTCGTCTACATTCATATTACAAACTGGGTCTTTTGCCATACTACATTAAGAATAAAATACATATTTAACTTATCGTCTTTACATCTGTAAAATATGAACCCAGAATGAGATTGAGTTATGATTGAGGTTTTACAAATGCAAAGCCCTCTTTTATGTATGCGTTTTGAGAATCTATGGATACTATTTTGAAAGAAAATCAAATTAATGAGTATTCCAATATCAAAAAATCAGACATACCGGCAAAAAAGAAGAATGAAGAGCAATGATTTATTCATCTTTTTAATTCCTAAACTAAACCAGTTTATTTTCATTTTTGCTGTTTACCAATTATTAATTTAAATCTGGGGTTTGCTTGTTCATGTAGCATTACAAAACAATTGTTTTATTTGCATTTTACACTTTCTAATTATGGTGATTGGAATAAACATGATAGCGTGTAAGAAACATCATACAGCAACATAAAAAATCAGGGATTGGAAGAAATAAATCCTATAGGTTTAGACAAAGTTATTTTTTTGAGTTTGTGTAGCATTTTTATAAAAATGATGAAAGATTGACTGATAGATTGATTTTAAATATTATTGTTCAAATCTTGAATTAGTTATTCTATACCCTATACCTTGCTCATATAGTCCTTTGCTAATGCTTTTTACAATTCCCTCTTTCACATTATCATATCTGCTTTTGTCCTTAACTATATCCTCTGGTATGTCCACTTCTAATTCCAAATTTATCTTAATTTTTTTGGTTTCTACCAATATGGTTGTCTATAAATATACGTATATAAAATGCATTAAACATAAAGATACATTTTTTATATATGCATAGAAAAACAATGACGCTAAACAAAAATTGGTTCAATTTTCCGTTCAGCGTATTTAAAAAATTATAGTATAAACAAGTTAGAAAATATACTTGTTACAGACTGTGATAATATGAAGAATAGCATATTGAATGAATCTACCCAAAGTTTTTGCAAAAAGCCGAGTTGGTTTTCTTATGTTAGTATTGGAGGCTATGGATTTTGGCGATAACTTTTTGCAAAATATCACCAATGGTTCCCACCATCTATTCCTGTTTACTTAGATAAAACTTTAGTTGCTGTCCCCCCGACTACCTGGCAGGCTAAAACATTGCAAGGTAGAAATTGACTTGTTTGTATCTTTATCAGTCTATGAAAACATTTACCTAAACAATTTAATTAATTTTAATGAAACCTCTAACGAATTATTTACATTATATGCTATCTGGAACTGGAAATTAATTTCATACTACTAAAAAGTTAAGACCGTTACCGCCGAATTCAAGGTTTAGTAGGTGACTGAAATTTGATTACTAAAAGATGGTTCAAGTCTTAAGTGTGATTTTTCGCAAAACGAAGAAATAGAAAAAAAACAATTCCATTGCTTGCGGAAAATTTTGATGTTACCAAAAAAGTTTATATGAAGTTTCTACGATTTGATAATGATTGTCGTACTGTTGCAATCATATTTCACGTGGGATTACTTTAATTTTTATGCCTGTGGTATTTCTAATGATATTTTTAAACTTTTTCTCAAGCGATACTGTTTATTCACAACCTGTTTCTAACTCCACACTGAAAGAGAATAATAATACTTATGTTAAAAACTACACTTCATACATTGATTCATCTAAAAATATTGTAGTTGTTGGCCAGGTTATGAAACAAAGTGATCAGGCTTTTCCCCAGAACGTGACAGTTGGTATGCATGTGTATAATAATATCACTGGTACTGATGAGGTGTTAACCGAAAAACCATATGGCCCAATACTATACAAGAATAATGACCCCTTTCCTTTCAAATTTGTAATAAATTCAACCAAATATTCCTTATTAGATGAATCTGCTCCATTTGTTTTTGAAAATGAAAATGTAACAGGTTCTTTTACAAAGATTAATACTTTTGAGCTAGATTATCCTGTAATACCCCAAGGGCCATCTAAGGAGCTATATGGCAACATAACAAATACTGGTCCTTTTCAGATTGATAATCTAACATTATTTGCCATTGCCCGAGATAGTAAAAGCACCCAGGTTGATTCAGTTAAAACTCTCATACCTGCGTTAAAACCATATGAAACAACTAGCTTTACCTTTACACCAAACCCCGCCATAAAAGATAGCGTTCACTACTACAGTTGTGTTGCAGGAGATGTAGAAGACATGATGATTGGAAAATACAAAATGTTTACCATATCCAACCTCAAGGTACTAGGCTATAAGCATTCAGGCCTGATGGTGCTGGATGCATTGAATTACAACAAGAGTAACCATCAACTAAATATGAAACTAAATAATGTCTACCCTGCTCCCGGAGCTTTAACACTTCAGTTAATGCCAAATCAAACTAACCCTATTTCAGTCTATTTGGATGGACAACCATTTACCTCGGCTAAAATAAATTACCTTGAAAATATGATGCTGGTAGATATGAGCATTCCTCAAGGTCCTCACGATGTAGTTTTATCCAATGTTGAAGAATATTAATAACATTGAGTTTTAGATAAATTTTATCCTGTCTAAATAGATTTCCTATGCCATAAAACTTGCCCATTTTTTGCCAAAGTTAAAAAATACTCTGTGACTTTAGACTTAGAGATTATGATTGCTGGTAAAACGTGGGTTGTCTGCTGCAAAAAAGAGCCTTATGATGTTTATATTGGCCGACCATCAAAGTGGGGAAATCCATTAAAAATAGGAAAAG
Source organism: Candidatus Nitrosopumilus sp. (assembly GCA_013821245.1). GTDB lineage: Archaea > Thermoproteota > Nitrososphaeria > Nitrososphaerales > Nitrososphaeraceae > Nitrosocosmicus. The sequence goes on along the minus strand of JACDHC010000070.1, from coordinate 336 downwards.
ATGGATCAAGGCAAGAGGTGATACATAAGTATAGAATATGGATCCTTGCCAATCCACAATTAGTCAAACAAATCCACTCTGAACTAAGGGGAAAGACCCTTGGCTGCTGGTGTAAGCCAGAAGCCTGCCATGGTGATGTGTTGGCAGAACTGGCCGATAAAGATGGGCAAATACCGTAGCATATAACACAGCTCAAACGCACCATGGACTCCATATGTGTATGGTAAAGCAATACACAATAATGGCTGACAAAAAGGAAAATGCATCAACAAAACCATGATAAATCTTCCCAAGACTATGGAACTTGCAAAGTGGTGAGGCGGCATTTGTTACTTG
>JACDHC010000069.1 GCA_013821245.1 Candidatus Nitrosopumilus sp. | reverse complement strand
CCAATAACAATGAGAGCAGTGTAAATTACATACATTGATGATGTCTGCGGAACCATAGATAAATGGTTTTGATTTAAAAAACTTGATTGAAAAGTATTTTCTAAGCATGTTAAAAATCGCAGGGAAACCCTTTACAATATCTGTAATGCCCATACCGTAGATTAGGTCCACCAACGATAATCCATTTGTTAATACAATATCAAGTAATTAAGGATATGCCATTTGTTCAAAAATCGTGTTATTGCCGGGAACCACAAACAATTACAAATTGTGGTTGGTCATCCACATCGCACAACAGGAATTTTTGTATTGGGGAAACTTTACCTTTAGCTTTAACTTTAATAACACAATTATCCCATAATAATGGATAGTTTCCTATTTGGCATAACACAATAACTTTGGTTACTAAAGATTGGCGCTGCAAACATTCGTTGTTGTTTGTTGATCGTTTGTTTTTCTTCCGGTCCATTAACTTTTCAAAGGTGAAAGATGCCCAAAACCTACCGTGGTGGTTATGTTTTCTTTTTAATGACAATTTTGCATGGGGTAGGCAATTTTTTGTTTATTTTTCATGTTTGAAGCAACAAGTTTCTGAATTTGTTGGTTTTGTAGATGTATGTATACAGTTATTTGGGTTAAAAGACCGCAATAGCTAATATCCTTCTCCTCCTCACTACCCGTAACAAAACCTCTTGAAACACCCCCAAATAATGAGTTATGCATATTGTGAATTTGTCTGTCTGTATAGTCATATCCCAATATCTGTGACAATGTTTTGAAATTTGAAATTATTGTCCTGTTACCCCATTATCGTTAGCAATTTGCCTATGCTCACAACAATAGGATCGTTGTTGCCTGTCTCCAGGGTATTGGACCTAGATGCAGTAATATGGAATCGAGATGTATTGGCAATGACATTTAATGGTGTATTTACATCCTACTCTAGCCTCAAATTCCGATTTTTATTACTAATGGTACTGAATAGGGAAACAAGCTATATAATGATGTCTGCATTATGGCACCCATGATAGATAACTAACATTGGCATATTCCCAACAAGCAATACCGAAGGAAATTCTAGGTTCTGTTGACAATCAGCAAACCCTTTGCTGCACATTACTGAACCGATAGCTTTTTTGGTAAATTCAAGTCTAAGTGTTACTTATGGCCCCAGGTTTGTCAAATCAAGGGTTTTGCAGATTTCCAGTTTTTCAGTTTTTCAGTTTTTCAGAAAGTCTTTATGATTCTTTTTAGAGGCGGACACCTGAGGCATACCAATTCCCGTGTGCTGCTTCCGTGAAAACTACTATAACTTCTTCTCTTTTCACACCCAATATTTTTACCATGTTTTCAGTTATTGCTTCTGCAAGTTGGTCTTTTTCTCTTTGGGTTCTTCCGCTATACATTTGTATATTGATTATTGGCACATTAGACCATAACAGAGGATAATAATTAAGATTTATTTTGGGAGTTGCATTATATCACGGAATTACATGTGTATAACCAATAGAAATGATCGCATCCTATAGGTAAAAATAGTGATGCAATACAATATCTAGTACCGGCTTATCCTTCCCAAAAAAAGGCATTACCAAGTCGGGCAAAAAAATACAACAGGTAACCCGAAAATCAAAGAGAATACCAAAACGATCACCAGTCCCATTTTAAAGCATAACTGGATAACAAAAGATTTGTTGTAGGTATTTTGATAGGAGTGAATGTAAAAATGAAAGCATACTATGATAATAAATGCTATTTAGTCATAATGGAACAATGGATTTGATTTGATTGAATTCGGAGTTTATGGCAATGTCCTTCTTTGTGTACATGACAATATGACATGTATCCCTTAAACCAAGTACACATGAGAGGGTATTCACCTGCCCATTTAAGCAATCACAAATTATCTATAGCAACAGTAAATTAAGAATTTTAATTATCAACCTGTCTATTTGGTCAATGTTAAATTTGCATAATCAATGGATTAGTGATTGGACACCATATTGACTTCTTGATAGCGCCTTTGGATTTCTTTTTCTATTTCGTCTTTTTTTATTATTTCGCCTCTACGGCCAGGAGTCCTTATTGCCTGCTGAAAAATCTGCCTTCTTTCGTTATCCAATTCGTAATAACCTCTATTGTTGTCATTGATTTGTTGTTTCATCTTACGCAGTTCTGAAGCGTAGGCTTTGCTAAAAGTTTCTTCTTGTTCGTTTAGAGTTACCTTATTTATCATCGATACTAATAATACGTAATAAAGATATATTAACATTTATATTAATAGGATGAATCCCTAGAGGGAACAATTTTCAATTGCGATTATGGTCATTTGAATATGAGGTATGTCGCTTTTTTTTGCGCCTTTTGCATAAGGTTTGATAAGATAAAATGGAACCGTTGTTGGCTAGAGCCAAAAGCCGACAGCACTTTTGCCATATTTCGCATTAGTTAAGAAATTTTATTACATGTGTTTAATATGGATCTGTTGTCTTTTGGCACTTCCCTTTTCAAAAGGAGTGCGCATATTTTCATATGGTGAAAGATAACCTGATCTATTGGTGAATAGTTGTAACCAATCATATCAGTGGAATTCAAAATAGGACGGTAAAATCACCTTTGAATCCACCTTTTTTAACCAATTTGGTCAAAAACCAATCTAATGCATATGATTTACTTCAAGTTAGGCCACATGGGAAACAAATATGGCATTGTTTTGCCACTAAAACTACAAAAAAGATTCACTATCATGCCATAAAATTGAGCATGCCAGCCTGTTGAGGAGCATAAAGGTATAGAAATAACAATTTTTAATAGAAAATATTGTTTGTCATGTCATAATATGTCATCTTATGAAAAAACTTTGGATGTTATTTTTGGCAGATGGAAAAGCCAAACACTTTATGCCGGTGTGAGATTGGGGATATTCGATAGCGTATCATCAGATTCAAAAGAGGCAGCACTGGTTGCCAAGGAGATTGGCCTTGATGATGCGTTGGCCTATAGGCTCCTTAGGGCCCTTGCGTCATTGGGTTTCCTAAAAGAAGAATCAGGTAGCAGGTTCTCAATTACCACGCAAGGAGATTTAATGAGAAAGGATCATCCACACACATTGAGGGGCATAATATTGCTAGAAGAAGGACCGGAGCATTATCAAATTTGGAAGCATTTGCCCAAAATGATCACAGATGGTCGTCAAAATGCTTTTGTTCGCGAATACGGTCACGGGGCCTTTGAGTACGCGGAAAGAAATCCAGAGTACGCAGAAGTGTTTAATCAGGCCATGAGCAGCTATTCTCGCATATACACCCAATGGGTATTAGAGGCATTTGATAAATACGATTTTTCAAACATACAACATCTATGCGATATTGGTGGGGGCCATGGACACATGCTCTCCCACATACTTTCAAAGTATCCCCATATGAAAGGAAGTGTCTTGGAGTTAGGGTCTGTAATCAGAAACAAAGAATTGCTATGGGCAAGTAAGATGGGTGTTGGTGACCGCTGTCAATATATAGACGGGGACATGTTCAGAGAGGTTCCTTCTGCAGACGCACACATAATGAAATTGATACTCCATGATTGGAATGACGACGAATGCATAAAGATACTTTCCAACATTTACAATGGATCTTCAGATGGTGGAAGGGTTTTCATTGTAGAGCATTTAGTGCCAGATCCTAAAACCCCACATTTCTCAAAGCTTTTTGATATGCATATGTTGTGCTGGGGATCTGGAAGGGAGAGGACAGTTGAGGAGTATTCTGGATTGTTGCAAAAATCAGGATGGAATTATGTCCAAACCCTTTATCCCGGAAATGGATTAATCGGAATAATTGAGGGGGCCAAGTCAAAACCATAGAATACATGGCTGGTTGGCATTTGTCTGCACCCTAACCAAACAATTCTTTGGAGTTTTGGCACCTGCAATGAAATAGATCCTTTCATCTTCCTTTTTTTGGCAATATTGGTAACACGATGAAACCATGAAGCATCAGATTTAATCCCATGCAGGAGAATTTGTTATTTGCCAGCATTTTAGGATATCATGTTGGTTCCCAAAATCGGTTTGGGTCCCTATGGGAACCATATCGTTTCGGGTCCGGTGGAAACCTAGGGTATTTGCAATGGCTTCGATCAAATCTATAATACAGATAACTTTATGGCTGTTGTTGGTTCCCAAAATTTTTTGTTTTCAGGTTTGATGTTGGCCTGTTAACATTTCAAAGGCAATCCCACCAGGCAACCTCAAAATTGATTTCGACATTTCACTGAATCGTCAAGGTTAATGCATCCATCTACCCGTTATCCCATGTTTTCCATATTCCCATTAGTGGTAATATCACCATCATTTAGGTTTGAGTTTGGCTTAACCATGTCCCCCATTTCCTGGTGCAAACTAATGCTCCCGTTTCCCGCAGTAATTGACACAAATCCAGCTAGCGAAAGCAAGCCTACAAACATAAATACAATTCCAGCCGCTCTCGCAATATAGATTCCCTTTGGCCAGTTTTTTTCTGCAAATATTATGCCCGCAAACAATCCCATCCACAGGATGTTCATCCACCCTAACGAAATCATTAGCAGAAAATAGGGCCAGCAACACCCTAGACAATACACACCATGATAAAGCCCCATTATTAACCCGCCTGTTAGTTTATCTCCTTTCCATCTTTTCATAAAGAAACCTAAAGGGGATTCGCAATATCCAAGACACTTTTTCTTCAATGAGCTAAATTGGTACATTCCCGACATGATGAGCAGAATTCCAGACGTAATGGCAAAATCCCCCAAACCATGTGCTGAAAACAGGGTATTCATTAGCACAGACCAAAACACCAAAAGTACAAGTCCGGTAGAGGCCCACACTAAAAGATAGGTTCCCACAAATGCGGACGTTTTAGTGGGCCTAAGGGAAGCCAAAAACACCAATGAAAGTCGCCCATTTTTCTTTTGTTCAGAATCATCAAAATCATGATAAGAGCCACGGAATATTGAACCGGCACCATAACCAACATTGTTATCGTTATGGCCTTTGGATACCATACGGTTGTAAAGCAGTACCATTGGAACTATCGCAGGAAACATCATGGCAGCCATTCCAATTGTCCAGCTGAATACAAATATTGCAACTGCCATTGGATTTAGTATCATCATGGCCTCCATCATGTCTGGTTGTTCTAAGGAAAAAAGCCATGCAACAGCAGAAATTAAAACTAGAGAAACAAATATTGCCTTTTGAGTTTTAAATTTACACTGCAGATTGCCAGTTTGACGCCGTAATGGCTGGTGAAAGTTATGGCCCCTTGTATTCTATGACAGAATATAACGAGTTCTTACCGGAATGATCGAAATTAAGATGTGGAGTACTTATTCTCATTATTTTTGTTTTTGCGGCATCTGCAAGTTTCCATATAAAACCCTTTTGCAACTGTATTTTTGTGTCCTGCTCTTCCCCTGTGACAGGATTGACAAAACTTTCCGACTGAACGTCAATTATACCCGGAACAGAAAAACTGCTTTTTTTGCCATCTATGTTTACATGTATGTCTACAAATTGAGGATCAAGGAAAAACTTTATTGTACTGGCAAACAATGCAAAAGGCCCTTCCCCTTTGGCCTGACCCGAAAAGATGGATATAATCGCGTTTCTTTGCTCATCGCTTGAATCTTTTGTTATAAAAAACTGTACGGTGCCATTTCCTTCATGGATTGCCTTTGGCCATGAAAACGCACTCACTACATCAATGCCACCTAGATTCACATTGCCATACCTACCGGAACGAATGTGAAATAAAACCAAGGCACTGCAAAAGCCATTTGAAGGAAACCCATTAAAATTACAAGGGCATCCATAATCGCAATTACAAGTTTCCACATAATCTGCTTTAAAAGTCCAATCAGGAATTTCACTTAAAGTAGACGCCATACCTTATCATGATAGGTGAAATATATTAATTTTTAAAAGGCACCAAACTATACGCCAATTCAAGAAATTTTTGTGCTTGTCTAATCACGCAATTGATTTATCACACACCACAGTTGTCCATTTGGGATTGAAAACAAATAACTTTACCGTTCTGTAATAAAGCCGTTACTGGATATATAACGTATTTAGTGAAAACCATTAGGGTTTCCACAATGGGGTTGAGATAGGAGATAGTGATCTTTATTAACTTGATGTGATATGAACTTTCGCCAATCATAAAGACAAGATACAATATTTACCGGATCACAAGGTTACGCCCCCACACACAAACACATATCCATTAATTACCATACAATTCCAACAGCCCTAGAAAACACATCCTATAATATATTATGTTGCATAATATAGGTCACATTGCATTGGACTAGAAACTGCAATTGTAACCGGTGGATGACTGATTCTAAGACGATAGAATTTTTTAAGATAAGCAATTCAAGAACTGAACTTAGGTGCAGCAGGTGCCACGGGCTGATGGGTTGGTGGGATGAACCGTCCCGTACAAAAAAGATAACACCACTCAAGCGAGAATGGTCTGAGGAAGAATGTCTATCCATGCGTTAATTTTTTACAGTTATAGTAGACACTGTTTTTTTTGGATAATATCTAAAAGGTTTCATGGTTTGATAATCCCATAGAATAAATCCCACACGCCACATCATTTAGCGCTTATTCTGAATAGGTAATGGTCTTGCAAATGATAGTGGTTTTGGTGGGACTAGGTTCATTGAGGCAGTGTTCAGATAGTTCTTTTAACCTGTAAGAAGTTTCATTTCAGACTTGGGTGTAAGGGACACATCTTAAAAGTATACAGAGATACTGAAAAGTATTGTGTTTTAGGCCCTACTGCAAAAATGCATTATTAAGTAAAATAGGAAATAGCCATTATTGCGAATTAAATGGCAATTAGGGATTTGGCATCCATACAGGCAAAGGAGTTCAATACGCGCAATAACAAGCATAGTTATTCAGAATTGATTTATCATGTTTTAGAGGCGACCAATAAATGGCAAGATGGAGTTTGACTTTGTTTTTATATAGAATATACAGTATTTTAAGGTGTTTTGCTCTGCCCATTAGATTGGTTATCCATGACAACTTTCCCACTGGTTACGCTCAATGGTCGACCTAAATCTTTAACTTGCTAAATGAATGCTCTGGAGTACAGGAATTAAAAAAATAAAAAAATTAGTTGTCAGTCTTTAAGCATACAACGTACGGAGTTATTTCTATGTCACTACCCTCCACATTTGTCACCCAACTGTTATTTTGGAAATTAGGTACACTCTCAATTCCATTAATTTCTCCACCGCCTTCTTCTTCGTTGATTATGCTGTAACCTCCACTTATAGGAATATCATCATTATCGCATTGTGCAAAGCTTGTAACAGATGAATCGTCTGATGCAGTTACCTCAGTTCCATTGTTAACATATACGTCAGTTTCGAGAATCTCTGCATTTGTGCCGTTAAGCCCTGGCGGTCCTGGTGGCCCTGTTTCACCCTGAGTACCATTTACACCTGATGGTCCTGCCGGTCCTGCCGGTCCTGTTTCACCTTGTGGTCCTGTTTCACCTTGTGGTCCTGTTTCACCTTGTGGTCCTGGTGGTCCTGCCGGTCCTGTTTCACCCTGAGTACCATTTACACCTGCTGGTCCTGCTGGTCCTGTTTCGCCTTGTGGTCCTGTTTCGCCTACTGGTCCTGGAGGTCCTGAGGGCCCTGTTTCGCCTTGTGGTCCTTGTGGTCCAGGTGGCCCTGTTTCACCTGCTTGTCCCGCCTCATCTGGTGATCCGGCCTGTCCAGCTGGCCCTGTGTCACCTTGTGGTTCTGCCTCATCTGGTGATCCCGCCTCATCTGCTTGCCCTGCTGTTAAATTGGCACTGATATTTTGAATGGCAGAGTTATCCATCTGTGCCACAATGAATAAATTGCCACTACCAATTGAAGTGAACAAAATTACAGCACCCATTAAAACGCTAAAAATAATTTTCATTTGTTTTCATATAAAAAACACATTATTTATTATTTATGTATTTTTTTGACACACAAAAACAAGACCTTATGATACAGATTAAATGCAAATAATTATCTTTATTCACAATCAATGCGTTATCACTGCGCCAAACTTTTTTGTTTATCCAAAAATTAAACCATGATCCGAGACGGTCCTGTTATCTTGGTTACTGTTGTAGATTTCTATTGTCGATATCGTATACATAATTGGATTTAAAATTCTGCTAAAGTACGAGATTAGAAACCCCCACCTCCATCCTCTCTCCGTACCTCAAAGGGGCGGTCCAAGAACTTCTGGGTAGAAACATCATAAAAACAAATTTGATATTTGGAATAACCCTTTCTATGAGATTGAAGGCACTGAATCTGATTTGGATAGAAATTACTCGTTAGTTTTGCAAGCGGTATTGCCTATATCCATGATAATTGGTCAAGTCTTGGCAGGTCAGTTATAGTTGCAACAAAGGTATGAGCAGAAAAAAATAAATCCGGGAATATCCTACTGGCATGGGAATATCCCCGACAGGATGAGTTTCTGAGCATTCATCACCAACATTGCCTATGACCCGATATGGTTTGCCAGCAAAAATTGATGCATGTTCGATCACTGTATCGTTTTGCCCTTGATTTGAGGCTTGCTCTCCAAAACAATTTGGGTCTGGAGGTTTTGCCGCAATTGTTGCTCCACCGGATAAAACTAACAGTTGTTGAAATAATCAACCCAGCAAAGAATAAATGCATACAGACAGTTTAGACCAAATTCATTGTCAGTTAATTTTCATTTCCCGTATATTAGTTTTGTTAATAAATTCAATAATCGAGAACTTATCCTCAATATCCATACTGCTACGTAGTTTCAGACCATAATATATTCCCAAGGATAAAGGGAATTGGAAAAAATTTCTTGATATCTGCAAGTGAACAAGTTTAAAAAAATTCCAAAATAAACATTTCAATAAACAAAAAATCAATACATATAACTTT
>JACDHC010000068.1 GCA_013821245.1 Candidatus Nitrosopumilus sp. | reverse complement strand
GTTAATGGATTCCCATATCCAGTATCAACATCGACTATCAAAGGAATGCTAACCGCCCTTGTTATCCTTCTTGCAGTCTCCAATGTTTCAGCCATGCTCAAAAATCCAAAGTCAGGCATTGCCAACATAGATGCCGAGGTTCCATATCCGGTCTGAAAAATTGCCTTAAAGCCAACCTGCTCCGCAATTTTTGCGGTTAGTGCATCATACACCCCAGGCATAACTAAAATTTCGTCTTTGTTAGACAGCATTGTACTCAACGACAAATAGTAGACATACTTTTTGCTGCTTTATATAACTTTAATGGCAAAACAGATAACAGGTCAATTTAACGATCTGTTTATACTTTTACCACTAGAAAAAACCAGTTTGCCATACAATCAGCTAAGGAAAAAAGAAAACCAAAATAACCATCAAACCGATACCAGAAGTAAAACGACGACAATAGCAACAACCAACAGGGTTCAGCATATGCAGCAACAACAGATACGTATAAACTTGAAAGCGCAAATAAAATTAACTCTCAACAAAGAAAATGCAGAATTAAGAGTAATAGGACACATTAAAAAAACAAAAACATCAAACGTATATATATCAGTATACCAAGTGCAGGATTATTCCATGTAAAGGTAAATGGCTTTGAAGATGTTGGCGGCTACATCATTTTTGTTTTGGGTTGGAAAATGGTAATAGTTTTTGTTTTTATCAATCAAAAAAACCTCATTCAAATCCGATCCTACATGTGCATACTTTTTGCCCACATCGTTTGCCACCACCAAATCAGCGTCGGCTTCAACTATTTTTTTGTATGATTTTTGAAGCAGTACGTCAACAGGCACGCCAAATTCAGCCTTAAAGGCAACCAGAAACAAATCCCTGCAAACACCTTTAATCTCATTGACAATTTTTGATGTTGGGACCAAGGTTAGGGTTAAAGACGGCATAACCGAGTTTATTTTGGCGCTAGAAAAGCCAGAGGGCCTAAAATCCGAAACAGCGGCAGCCAAAATAACCAGATCGTATTTAGAGGAGTTTAATTCGTTAACAATTGCATCACGCATCTGTTGAGAGGTTTTTACGTTGATCTCTTTGAATTTAGAATGGGGACCATTGGTTTGTCCATCCACAATTTTATCATGGCAATGGGTAACTATCCCCTTTATCATTGTTACATCAGATTCAAGTTTTATGGCATTTTTCACCAGGGAAATGCCCATTTTTCCAGAGCTTGTGTTTGAGATTGTTCTGATTGGGTCTATGTACTCAACAGTGCTGCCAAGGGAAATCAAGATTTTTTTACCCTTGAAAAAGTTTTTTGTGTCGCTGTCTTTTGTCTCAAAAATGGTTTTTTCAGATTTTTTGACAAATGGAATTTTTTCAGCGGATTTATCAGCGCCTTTTGTATCTTCATTAATAGAAAAAAAACGATCTCGATTTAGGATTTTGATGATTGATAGCAAAACAGGTTCCGTATCCGCAATTTTGGCTTTGCCTTCTTCAATTTTTGGATTGACAAATACAACATTGTTTTTTTCCAATTTGGCGATATTTTCCTTTATGATATCATTGTCATACATGGACTCATGCATGGCAGGTGCTATGACTATGGGAATTTTTGAGCCCATGGCAACAGATAAAACAGATGTCGGTGGGGTGTCATCGATTCCGTTTGCAAACTTACCGATGGTATTGGCAGTGGAGGGGTAAACAACTACTAAATCGGATTTGCCATAGTCTGCCAGCAATATGTGCTCCAAGTCCCCGGTTAGATCAGATACAACTTTGTTACCAGTGGCCCAAACAAAGTAGTCTTTTGAAATAAACTGTTCAACGGTTTTGGACATTACCACAACCACCTCTGCCCCATGCCTCATCAAAAGTCGAGCCAGGTCTATGGATTTATAGCATGCAACACTGGCCGTAACGCATAAGACAATCTTTTTGTTTAGCAATGCGGTCCCAAGCGTTGATTTGATATCCTTTGATGGGTGAGGGTGAGAATAGCTCAAGTCACCATTCCTTTTGCCTTCATCGCTATTTGTACTCATGGGCAACCATCAATACACATCCACACAAACATGTTCTTTATATAAAAAAATGACAAAGCAACAAATCATCAAATTGCAGATTGCCTGTCACCGTCTCTTTCTTTTTCACCTGTTTTGAGAGAGGTGAGAAGATACTCTTCAAACTTCTTCAGCTCTTCGGGAGGCATCGAAAAGGTATGCGTGGGATCAGGAAATCCCCCTGATTTTACCTCATTGGCATAACTTGCCACTGCTTTTGAGAACAACGTGTGTGAATCGGCGTAGCGTTTTGCAAACTTTGGCTTTATGTCGTCATACAGGCCCAGCAAATCATGCAACACAAGTACCTGGCCATCGCATTTATTGCCAGATCCTATGCCAATTGTGGGAATTGAGACAGCCTTGGAAATTTTTTCCGCACTTTCAGCCGTAACCATTTCCAGCACAATGCTAAAAGCGCCGGCTTTTTCCAGTTCCATGGCATCATGAAGCAAATCAATGGCGGCATTGCAGGACTTGCCTTGAATTTTGTATCCTTCCCATAATGGTGACGTTTGTGGCTTTAGGCCAATGTGTCCCATTACAGGTACGCCATTCTGTGTAAGGTTCCGAACCAGTGGGGCAACTTCCCGTCCACCCTCTATTTTTATCGCGTTACACCCAAGCTTGATAAACCTTACAGCGTTTGAAAAAGCCAAAGACAGATCAGGCTGATATGAGCCAAATGGCATGTCCGCTACAATCAAAGCGTTTTTAGATCCATTTACTACACCCCTGCAAAACACAAGCATTTCGTCAACAGTAACAGGGATTGTGCTGCTGTATCCAAGCATAACCATGCCAGCGCTATCCCCGACCAAAATCATATCGACACCAGAGGTATCACAAATTTTCGCAGTAGAATAATCATATGCGGTAACAGCAACTATTTTTTCAGATTTGCTCTTTTTTTGCTTTATGTCAGTAACACTTATACGCATTTTATTTTACAGACCACCACACCACAACATCAATTTTAATACATCTCCATATTCGTGCACAAATCTTATCGTTATTCATTCAGATTCAGTCGCGGTTAACACTTTACTTGACCTCATAATATCCAGACCTTCCTGTAAAGATTTTTTGTTGTCATAGCAACCTACAATTTCCTGCAATTCTTTTTTTGTAGAGTTTTTTTTGAGGTGTTCTATGTGTTTGATCAATTCTGGAACTACCCTAACAACATTATCCACAATGGAAACATCAGCCGTTATGGATGTTCTTGATAAAGGATTAAGGTCAACCGTTATGACTTTTTTGCCCATCCTTTTCAAGGCAATGGTTCTATCGCCATCCTCCAAAGGGACAAAAACAAGATCCGCGATAAAGATTCCCTCTGGATCGACCTTCCGCCTGTTGCTCTCCAATTCAGGAATTTCTGTGAATCTTTTGGCTCCAACTCCCAGAATTTTTTTTAGCCCATACTTTTTTAATTCGTTTGCAATTAATTCCTCTCTTCTCTCTGTCAGGTAGAAAAGGTTTACCTCTGTAAAGGATTTTTCCAATGCATAATTTAACTCACATATTTCTTTGGCACTTAGAGCCGCGGTGTTTCCATTTACAGATAAAACAGGAAAATCCGCAAGTAAGAAAAGGGCAGAGGCGGCCTCAATGGACTTTAGCGCGGGTTTGGTTGTCCTTTCGCCTAACAAATAGTCAAACGATTCCCCCCTGCCATGTGCTATCAAGCCTTCAGGTGCCACTAGACCGTTTCTAAACCCCTTAACTAGTTTTTCTCGAATCATTAGGGAAAAATAACGAGGATGGCTTGTTGGTACAAATACTTTACTTGATGTCATATGGCTTATCAATCATTTTGGCTCCAGAGTTGTCAATGTCGCACACAATCAACTTGCCATCAAATCCGTTTAATGCCCGAATTACTTTATGCAAATCAGGTCTTTTTACAACAGTAAAAAGAGCATGGCCAAACAAAGCAGCACTGCTTTTTATCCCAACAGACTTTAGGGACAAAAATGGTTGTTTGCAATAACCATCCAAAAGTCCGAATTTATTGGCAAAATCATTAGACAGTTCCATAAAGGTGTCAATGTCAGGGTTTTGTTTTAGTGTGTTTATCATGGCCTTTCCCGACTCGTTCAATGAGTTTTTTTTGTCAGAAAATTGAGACTTACCCAACAACCATCCAGTGTTAATTGGTTTAATGCAGAGTATTACAGAGCAATACTGATTCGAAATCGGGATTTTCATGATTTTCCCTATTCCAGGCCCCCCAATACCTGTTCGGATTTCAAAACCCCCCGTAAACTCAGATATCACAGTACCAAGGCCCGTTTTACAAACAATATCTGCGCTATGAGCAATTCTGGCTGCTTGCGTTTTGGTCAAATTTGTTTTTAGTGCATGGTTTAGGGCATATGAAAGGCTGAGGGCAGCTGAGCCACTTGAACCCAATCCATAACCAATAGGAATTTCCGATTCATGCTCAACTAAAATAAAATAGGGCTTGTCAACCATACCAAGATATTGTTCTATGACAAATTTGGAAACCTTCGAATCAGCAGAGTTTATGCCGTTTAATAAAATATTATAATTTTTACCAAAGTCTTTGTAAACCTTAACAGTTGTGGTCATCCCTTTGCTGATACTAAAGCCAGCACCCAAAGAACCGTTAAAATTTGGGTGTAATGCCTGTAATGTTTTGTCAGTAGCAAAGAAACCAGTTAGATGACCTGGGCTATAGGCCTTTGCGATTGATACTGGCTGTTGAGCTACTATAACCATTTTTATTTTTGGTATGCTTTGAGTAGATATAAAAATATAGTATAATTAATTTATACTAGTATATATTAATCATGACAATTTATATCCGTTCCTTACAACAAATAGGAAGCAGCATTTTAATCTCATTACCGGTGGATTGGATAAAAAAAAACTATTTGGTCAAAGGCAAAAACGTAAGCGTGGAGACCAATAATGACAACTCTATTTCAATTTATAACAACAACCAAGAAGAGGAGAAAATAAAAATTGAGTTTATCTACCAATTCAACAATTCAGAGTTAGAATTGCAAAATGACAGCGGCAAGGATAAAGACATAAAAAATCCAAGTGTTGGAAAAGACACTAAAGACATAAAAATCCTGCTAAACAAGATTTTTGGCGCATACCTGTTGGGGTATAACATAATAAATGTCAAATCCAAAGAACCCATATCATTTGAAGACAGCGAGACACTAAAGAAATCCATCAGAAAACTGATAGGTTTGGAAATAGTTGATGAAAATAACCATAGCATCAATCTGCAATTCCTATTGGATGCAAAAACCCTGAATATAGAAAAAATACTGAACATGATGAATTCGATAATTACTGGAATGTTTAGGGAAACGATTTATTCACTGGATGGAAAATTCAATCTTGACTTAAAGAAAAAGATAGCTAGTAGGGATGATGAGATAGACAGGCAGTATTTCCTGATTGTAAGGCTAATAAGGACTGCAATCATGAACAAAAAACTAGCTGGGATTTTAAATCTAAGCAACATAGACATGTTAGACTACAGAATTGCTGCCAATTATTTGGAAACTGCAGGAGACCTAATAACGGAATTAACAGCATATTTTACAGAGGTTAAAGAGGATAAGCAATTAGCAGCACTGATAAGAAAAACAGGTTACTCGCTGGAGGAAATGCAGGTTTACTCAATAGAGGCGTTTACCAAAATGAGCAGGGCGAAAGCCTTTAAAGTGATAGAAAACTATGAAGAGTTCAAGGTTTCACTTTCAGAGCTAAAAAAAAACATCAAATCCAATAAGGACATTCTGATAAATGAGACATCCCTAATAGCGGTTGTTAACATCATATCATGTCTGGACAAATTGGCAAAGTGTTGGGTAGATATCACGGATTTGGCAAAACCAACGTACCTGATAAGGCCATGATACACCCAAACAAAAAACAGGTGAATGCTGTTTTTTTATTTATTATCGATCTCTCTTTCCATTAACAAAATCTATAAAGTTGGATTTGGCCTGTGAGTAAGGCATCTGGACTGGAGGGTGTTTGAAGCAATAAGCCGAAATACTCTCCAATGGGCCGGATATGTTTCGGTCTAGTGCAATTTTGGAGGCACGAAGCGCATCTATCATCACCCCTGAGCTATTGTAGGCATCGGGAACCCTAAGCTTCAGATCAAGCTCCAACGGCACTTTGCCAAAAAACCTGCCTTTCATATAAATATAACAAACTTTATCATTCTTTAAAAAACTCACATAATCAGAAGGCCCTATCCTCATTGGAATGTCATATGGAACCATGGCCTTTACAGCGGATGTTTTGCTGACCCTCTTGTCTTCCAGCCGGTCTTCATCCAGCATATTGTAAAAATCCATATCCCCGCCAACGTTTAGTTGGTATGTTTCATCGATTATAACACCCCTATCTACCCATAGTTTTGCAAGTGTCTTATGGACAACAGTCGCACCCAACTGACTCATCACATCGTCACCTGCACAAGGAATGTTTTTTTCAATGAAACGATTTTGCCAATTGGTATCAGACGCAATAAAAACAGGTATTGCATTAATGAAAGCAACGCCCGATTCCAGGCATTTTTCCGCATAGTTTCTGGTTGCTGTTCTGCTGCCTACAGGCAAATAGTTAACCAATACATCAGCATTTGTGTCTCTTAATACTTTAGCTATATCAATAGTTTGATTGTCTGAGATGTTTACTTTTTCTGAAAAATGTTTTCCAACACCATCCAAGACATCACCCTTTTGGACTTTTACATCAAAATGTGGAACATCAACTATTTTGATGGCATTGTTTGGAGACGCAAAAATAGCCTCTGACAAATCCTTTCCAACTTTTGTATCGGCAACATCAAACGCTGCGACAAATTCAATGTCTCTAGGCTCATATCCCCCAATATTATATGAGGTAAGGCCAATGTGATTTTCAGTTGATGATGACGAATTAACAGCATTATCCGCTGAAGAGTGATATGCGCTCTCTTTAATCTTAAAATCGGTGTTGGGGGTGTTCTCACCACCATTGGAATTGTAATACTCAATTCCTTGTATTAGAGCAGATGCGCAGTTTCCTATCCCGGCAATTGCAACTTTGATTTTTTTTCTCATGGAATCTATTCATATGTAAATCACATCCTTTTTTATAATAGTTCTGCCTAAAACCTAAAGTAGGTCTCAAACTATAACAAAATTATGCCACATTTATAAAATCATTTGCAAGTTTATTTTTGTTGTGTGTATAATGGTTTTCTTGTTATCCAAGAACCTCATATATAGTAATTTAAAAATACAAACACAAACACAGAAACAAAACAGGTCAAGTTAAATGATTTGCATTCAATCAGTATCAGGCAGTTACAGATTGCAAAGACAAAACTCCTCTGACCGATAAAATAAAAAGGTAAAGGATTTATTACTACCACCTTCTTGAATGCATCCAAAGATAAAAAAAACGGATAAATTACGTTGCGGTAATTTTTGAAGAGTCATGTGGTTTAAATTTATACCAAAGCACTCCAAATATTACACCTAGTGACAGCCAAAAGATAACCATAGTCAATCCACTCATAATTCTAAAAGAGTTTACCAAATCCAAAGGTATGGAAACTTTATCCGGATTGGATGGAAACAAAACAAATGCGGCGGAGATTATTGCAACATAGGCAAGGGGTACTAGAAGAATAGACACCTTCGGAATGTACCGAAAATTGTAAGACAACATTCCAAGGAATAAAGCAGACAGAGCAGATATGGCTAAAAATCCAATGTACAGATTCTCTCTTAACCATATGGTATCAGGATTTCCAACAGCAGGGGGGTTTCCGGGATACTTCAAAAAAGGAATGACAAATAAAACCAAACACATAACCAATGACAAAAAAACCGCCTTTTTTCTGTCGCTTGAAAACGGCATTGCTTTACGGCTAAACATATAGACAATTCCAAGAAGCGAGCCAAAAGCCATTCCCAAAATGGATCCCGCCACAAAACTTCCGGATTTTTGCCAAATCCTATAAGAGTATTGTTCACCAGTATCTGTATTTTCCCCCAAAGTAACTGCTTTAGCTGTTTCCATGTCTATGGCCTTATCAATCAAGGGTTCAACGACTAGCATGTTCATTCCAGCCAAGATCAAACCGGCTAATGCTCCTGAACCTAGAGAAATAATAATAAAGGTAAAGGATTTCATTCAAAAATTATTCCAGATGGGTATAAAAGCTGTTATATAAAACAAATAATAAAAATCTAATGGCAAGGAAAACCAGCTGCGTGTCTCATATCATGGGTAACCTCATGCAAATATTTTGTATCAAATGCCTCATTGCCTTGCACAATACTAAATACCTGACCTTGGTCGAACCCTACAACAAAAACACCAAATAATGCAATAGCTGCTAAAAAGCCAATGGCTATTTTTGAATCATCATGTTCACTAATTACTTTTCTTTGACTAAATAAAGACATAAATTGAACATAATTTGTGTTGTATATAAAGTATTGGGTAGTTTATCCAACTCAAAAGTTATTGATACCAATTCTCAATAACATAAGGCAAAAGGCACTGCAAGGTATTTCCATATGACAGATACATAATCAAAATGGCAGTGTTATAATAGTCTCTGGCATATACCCATATTGGTAAGCTCCAAATCGGTATTTTTTACATAGCTTCAGGATCAAGGAAAATGAAACTGATTAAACTGTTGAGTATCCTAACGTTAATACATTAATCACATATTATGAAATAGGAAAAAAAGCAAATTTATATTACTGGATTATTGTATTTCCAAAGAATTTAATATTGCAATGGGGTATGCACATTATATGACTATGTCATGTCTAAGATGCGGTAATCTAATGATATGGTTAAACGGCTCTATCAGTCATTCTCGTGACACCAATTATTATGAATGCAAAAATTGCAGGATAAAAGTTATTAAACGTCCCGACGACCAAATCACAGAAATAGAGGAAAACTAGTTTAGGCAATTCTTAAACC
>JACDHC010000248.1 GCA_013821245.1 Candidatus Nitrosopumilus sp. | reverse complement strand
TAATTGGATTGGGCCACCTCCATTGCCTTTTCATTGATGTCGAATCCGTAAGCATCAAATCCCTTTTCTTTGACATATTTAGCAACAGGAAGGCCAAGCTGGCCCAGTCCTATGACAACTACTTTGTTGATTTTAGTTTTATGATTGTTATGATTATCATAGTACATGTAATTAGAATCTATTTATACCATGTAGTTATTATATACATAATGATTTCTTATGATTTTATCACAATTAACCTCTACTAGTTTCTTCTATATTACTTTTAACAAATAAACTATCCAATGGAATATAAACAATGTTAATACCTGCTTAAATCTACATCTGTTTTTGAGTTTTTTGTACTATACGGATAAATGGTTTTACATTCAGTGATCTGCTTGTTGTTGTGATGATTTTTTAAAAAAAACTTGAAATGTACATATCTTAGGATGTCATGAAAAAAAAGCTCATGCATATACGTGCCTTTGGCGTCCTTGCTAACTTTTTCTATTGTTATATTGGTAAATAAAATTATTATTTTTTTAGATAGTGTTAACATGGACATTTCTCTGAGGAAACTTCTTACTTCTAGGCGTGTGTTTTCTTTGAATCTGTTCAAAAATATCTGTATTATGTCATCTAGGATCAATATGTCAAAATTTATTAGCTTTATTTTCTTTACCAGTTTTGCAAGATCTTCAAGTTCGTAAATTCTTTGATAAACAATGTTTTTTAAATATATATTTGTCTCATGGTTGTTGTCAATTAGTGTTTTTTCTATCATGGACTTTATTCTTTCGGGCCTAAAATTCCCTGAGCCATCAACATATATAACTTTCTTGTTATTTAAGCTGCTAACTGCACAAATAAAAAAACTTAATTGAGTTTTACCTGAGCCCTTTTTACCAGTTATTTCTATAAGGTGCCCAGATTTTATTTCATTACATAGTATTTTATCTATGCTTATAATCCCCGTCTTAAATATAAAATCAATTTGAGGGTGATGAATAAAAATTTTTTATTTTTATAAAAGACCCTATTGATTTCAATTGATTGTGCATTGTGGTTAATAAGGGAAGCTTTTTATTGTCTCCTGGATTTTTTCACAATTGAATAACAATATGTCCGCATCTCCTTCACAACAGCAACCTACTAAAAGACCTTTGAATGTACTACAACGATCTCTAAACAGAAAAGTTGCTGTAAGATTAAAAAGTGAAATTGAATATAGAGGCAGAATGACAAATGTGGATTCTTATATGAACCTTATTTTGAATGATGCAGAAGAATTTGATGGTAATGATTTGATGGCAAACTATGGTAAAGTGGTTATTAGAGGCAATAATGTGCTTTTCATTAAATTGGAAAAAGAATTTTAATTATTAATGTGGTCTTCTAACTAAATTGTTTTATATTGGTATTAGAAATGTCGAGAAGGTATATATTTACTTCTGAGAGTGTTACTGAAGGTCATCCAGACAAGATTTGTGATAGAATTTCCGACTCTGTGTTAGATGAATTCTTAAAAAATGACCCCGATTCAAGGGTAGCTGTCGAAGCATTGACCACTACTGGGGTGGTGATTGTAGCGGGAGAAGTGACCTCCAAAAAAAAATTGGATATTCAGGAAATTGTACGGAATGAGATTAATGACATAGGTTATAATAAACCTGAGTATGGATTTGATGGTAACACGTGTTCAGTTTTAGTGTCCCTGCATGAACAGAGTCCGGATATCTCCTTAGGTGTGTCCTCAAATGAGCTAAGGGAACAAGGTGCTGGTGATCAGGGACTAATGTTTGGATTTGCTATAGATGAAACACCTGAATTAATGCCTTTGCCGATTACCCTTGCCCATAAACTATCCCTAAAATTATCTACTGTAAGAAAATCAAAAGAACTGGATTGGATAAGGCCTGATGGAAAGTCGCAAATATCTGTATTATATGAAGATAACAGGCCAAAAACTATTGATACGATTGTTTTATCCACTCAACACTCTCCAGAAATATCTCAGGAGCAAATTTTTGAGGAAATAAACAATTGTGTAATAAAACCAGTTTGTGAAGATTGGATAAATCCCAACACAAAAATATTTGTAAATCCTACAGGCAGATTCGTAATTGGTGGCCCCCCTGGCGATACCGGATTAACGGGTAGAAAAATAATTGCAGACACCTATGGGGGGATGGGGCGCCATGGTGGAGGTGCATTCTCAGGAAAAGATCCCTCCAAAGTTGATCGTTCTGCATGCTATATGGCTAGATACATATCAAAAAACATTGTGGCTGCTGGATTGGCTTCCAAATGTGAGGTTCAAATAGCCTATGCAATTGGAGTTGCAAAACCCATCTCAATAATGGTTGATACTTTTAACACCTCTAATGTACCTGAGGATAAGATCGAAGAGAAAGTCCAAGACATTTTTGATACAAGCCCCGCAGGGATAATAAGAACTTTGGATTTAAAGAGGCCCATATATAAGAGAACGTCTGCCTATGGCCATTTTGGCAGATCTGATGTAAATTTTAAATGGGAGAAGACCGATAAAACCGACCTTCTTAAACCGCTTTTACATCCGTAACCATATTTTTAATATTATATCTTTTAAGAAATGTTTTTTAATTCTGGTTGTTGATGCAACAATATATTTGGTAAGTTTTTTTAATTATTCAAATAAAGATACACTTCAACAGAGTGATTTATCTATTGCCGAAAAAGAACAGGATCTTCCAAAAGAAATAATGGAAAAAAAACAAAAAGGTTTGTTAAAAACTGGTTTAACTACCGGAACTTCTGCATCTGCCGCAACGAAAGCTGCATTGTTGGCACTCTTATCTAAAACACCTACCGATAGTGTTGAAATAACACTTCCAAAAGGCAAAGTAGTTACGTTAAATATTTCTTGGACCCAATTTCAAGACAATTCTGTCACC
>JACDHC010000067.1 GCA_013821245.1 Candidatus Nitrosopumilus sp. | reverse complement strand
GTATTAACATAGCTCATCGCTAAGGAGGCATAGACATTAATGTTGCCTGAACAGGGGATTCCTTTCGCTGGTCAGCCCATAAGATTTTCTTTATTAGTAAAGGTGTTAAAACGCTCTCTTCATATCTTTCCTTCAAAATGGGGAACAATACAGAAAATACATAATAGAAACATCAAGAAAAACAAAGATAAATAAGACCAATATTAACTTGCTAAATAGCAAATAACCTAAACCCAATCAATAAATTAACCAGTGTTTCAATAACACTCATTCAAACCTAGGACATTTAGAACATATAAAATAAAGAAACTATTAATTATACTCAATATCCATTTAATCTGTATATTCATGACGGATTGGGACTTGCTCTTACCTGGAGCTGGCTTGACATCTGTTGGCGCTATTGGAGTGACAATTTCTTTATCCGGCTTAGCTAAAACCTTTATGGATGGGATGCATGCTGTTTCACTTTTGTGCATGTTATTTGGTTTAATTATGTTAAGTGGAGGATTGTTTAAGGATGGGTTTCCTCGTTCAAAAAAAGCAAAAACATCCGCCGCGGTTATTTTAACTTTATTGATAAGTGCTGGACTAATTGGAGCTATTCAATTAAGCACAAGAGTTCCATCCATACTCTCATATATCGCAATTATAAGTACTATAAGCATTCCTTCTTTAATAATCATTATTGCATCTTTCAAAAAATACCAATTTTTAAACAAAATAATAATTGCATGTGTATCCCTGATGGTCATAGGCTCAGCGACCATAATCTCCACAACGTGGATAGGAGGTAGCGTAAGTGCTGGTTCAGAACAAGAGACAGGAGAACCCGCCAGTGAGTCTATTCCAAAAGTTGTCAATTCTACAGTTTTTCCTGCCACAATACCTGCAGGTGCCTCTGGGCCTGGAAACCCGGCATATGACCCTGCACTTATCACTGTGAAAAAGGGTGATGCGATAGAATGGACCAACCTTGATAATGTTCCTCATACGGTCACAAGCTCAAAAGATAATGGCGAATCCTTTGACTCATCCATAATACTAAACAACCAAAAATATGTTTTAGATACAGCCACATTAACAGACCCAGAGTACGAATACTTTTGTACCCTACATCCATTCATGGTGGGAAAACTTGCAATACAGTAAAAACTAATTTGCTTCGAAAATCAAATTTAAGAGGTATTATCTTTTTAATTTCTTGAAAGTATTTTTTTGATTGATGAGAACAGGTTGTTTTTATGTTTTGGCGATCTATCTTCATAGCACTCAGAACAAAGGGCACGTAAATTTTCTGGCCTGTTGTCTTTTTTGGATCCATTAACATAGTAAAATTGAGGCTGTGTTGAGCCCGATAATTTTTTTGAACAGTTTTGACATCTATTTTTTGATCTCTCTAACACTATTTGTTTTATTGCGAGCGTAAGTTCCTTATACTTCTCGCGATTTTTACTTTTGCTGTTGTTTCCCGATGCATTACCAAAAAAAGACAATATTTTTTATTTTATTTATCTTACATAAATTCCTTTTTTATTTATTTTTAAAGTAAAGAGTTAATTATTTTATCATGAGTGTTCTTTCATGAGTAAAGAGAAAATAACATGCGCATACTGTGGAAAAGAAATAACTAGCAAAGATTCATGGCCCCATGTTAACGGCGACTCAAATACAGGCGTAACAAAAATTGATTACTTTTGTTCAGAAAACCACAAATTTACATTCTTATCTTTATAAATCAAATAGATTGTCCTCAGTTAGTATTTAGTTAAAGATTACCATTTGATTATATTTCACCTTAATGGTTCTTTTATTTCTTATCGGCAAGTATATATAATTATCATATATTTGTGAGGCAAAAGATATCTAATGTTATCTAAACTCACGATAGTTTTTCAACTACTTCTATATGGCATTGGTGACCCCTATGATCCTTATCAATCATTTTTGCTTCTTCTTCTGTTATTGGAAACTTTTCATCATGTAAATATTTAGTATCCTTTTCTAACAATACTATTTTACACTCATCACAGATTAATTGCTGTACAATCATAGATATCTAAAATAAATCAAATTTTTTAAACTTTTATAGTTATTGTCATAGGTGATTTTGTTATTTCTAGCTTTCACAATATGTCGCACAATTATAAAATATATTTTAGAGAAGAGGCTACAAGTATTATTAATGCCTGGTTTAGATGATGTTAATCCTGCCACTATGACCGAAAATATTTCGGCATCATCTACAAATATCTATAGGGACAGGATTTACATTATAAAAGATATCATATTGAAATTAGTGGAGTATAATGAGATGAATCAGACAGCATTATTTAGTTTTTGTGGGTTAAATTTAAAAAAGCATAAACCCATTATTGATGATTTGGAAAAAAATGGGCTAATACAAAAAAAAGGAGTTACAAATGGAAAAAGGGTCGTAACGATGTATAAATCAACACCAGAGGGCATTAAATTCTGTAAGAGTATTTTAGAGCCCTATGAAAACATGTTTCCACGAAATAAACCCATAAATGATAAGTAAACCCATATTTTGATTCTGAAATCAATAGGGATTTAATAACTCAAAAGGACCCTCATATTGAAATATGCATAACGCTTTATCCTGACAAATCAATATATTAGAAAAAGATTCGTTTGTGCATTTGGCATTTCCTTCGCATTGATTATCCTGATTATTTAATTGTTCAAGCGATGGATTGTTGCATTCGATTTGGGGGCTGCACTCACCATTTTCAACATTATCCTGTTTTACCTCTTTATTATAAACATCATTATCTAATTGATCATTTTTGGCTGCAAAAGAATAATTAACATTAACTATTAAAATTAAAGCTGTCAAAGGAATAATCCAAAGTAATATCTTTTTTTCCATAATCATTTGTTGTTATCATTTATCAATATATTTAAAATTCTCAAAATAAATATGTAATAAAAAACTTGATTGATATTATAAGATAACATACTGTGTCTTGGAGTGTGACATGATCTCAGATAAGAGATTTTATATCCACATCACCTTGCCGTCAAGGTACGGTTTGATCATTTAATAGCGGCAGGGATCTTTATTTGAGTAGTTTACCTTTACTGTCGCGAATCCAGCCATTGAATATTGTTTTTTTCATCTTTGAAATTGTGAATTTTAAAATATTCGATAGAACCATAGATGCTTGTTTACGATATTGAATAAGAAGGAGGGAAGAGGGGATTATGCCATCTGCAAAAAAAATATGCATTGTATGTGAGAAAAACATAAGCAACACAAGGGGTAAAGAAATAATAAGATGTCAACAATGTAACAATACTGTCTGTAATGAGCATTTTAACTCATGTAGGATATGCAATCAATCAGTATGCAACAATGAATTGCGAAAGTGTGATTATTGCCCATTTGATCAGTGTAAAAACTGTACAAATAAATACAGAAAAAATCATGAGCAATATTATTCACTTTGTTGTATTGAATGTATTAGAGAGGGTAAAAATAAAACATGAGTTAGTCACCACCTGGGGATGCTTATTATGGCACTGCCATATTTACCGAAATTGTAATTGTAATTTATTGTATTTGATATATTTTAATAAAAATTGAACAATCGTAGGAGGTATCTTTAATTAAAATTTTAAAATATAAAGGATAAGATAACAAATAAACTGAATTTGGAGAATAACACATCAGAAGGAAAAGAAGGAGTAAAGGAGATTGTAACTATAAAAAAAACTCATTTGGCTTTTTTAACCAATCTCCCTCTTCAAACAAAACCTTTGGAAACATGTGCAATTTTAATTGGTAAAAAAAACAAGAACCATTATAACGTTTTGGATGTATTGCCTATGGATAATGAGGATAAATCGGAAATCAGATTTACAATAAATGAAGAAAAACTTTTTGCGGTCTATAAGGAGACAGAATCAAACAAATTAGCGGTTGTTGGGTTATTTCACACTCATCCCTCTATGCCCATACCCTCAAAAACAGACATCAACTACATGGAAATTAATCCCATTCCCTGGATTATTCATTCAACCACGATTCAAAAAACAAAATGTTTTATACATGATGGTAATGAGGGAGTAAAGGAGATTGATTTAATAGTTAAGGACTAATTCGAGATGTGTCTCTAGGATATAAAACCACTTCTCTAATATTAGGTAAATTAGATAAAACCATCATCAATCTATCAAAACCTAAACCACATCCAGAATGAGGTGGCATTCCCCACTCAAAAGTTTTTAAATGATTTGTAAAACTATCAATAGATAAACCTTGGTCTTGTAACCTATGTTTGAGCTTGCTTACATCATGCTGCCTTGTTCCGCCAGATACTAATTCAAGATATCCATATTGCAGATCGAAAGATTTTGACAACAAAGGGTTTTCATCATTCTCATGTATATAAAAAGGTTTCAGATCAAGAGGCCAATTGGTAATAAAGTAAAAACTGTTGTATTTTTCACCTAGTTTTCGTAACGAAGAGTCCAGAAGATCATCTCCAAAATTTACTTTTTCATCCATCTCGCCAAGATCTTTCAAGCATTGTTCGTAACTTAAACGGGGAAAGGGAGAGCTAACAACATCTAAAAATGATTTACTTTCTGAATTAGGCAAATCTGCGTGATAACCAGATTCTATCGTATGCTTTAAAGTCAGTTTTACCAACTCTTCTATTATATCCATAATATCAAAATAATCAAGGTATGCAGCTTCTATATCCACACTTAGGAATTCATTAAGATGCCTTACAGTATGGGAATTTTCAGCTCTAAAAAAAGGAGCTATTTCAAATACCCTATCAAGTGAAAGTATGAGCTGTTCCTTATATAACTGAGGACTCTGAGCTAAATACCCTTTCCTTTTAAAATAATCAAAAGAAAAAAGGTTGGAGCCCCCTTCACTGGCACTTCCTATAATTTTTGGGGTATTAACCTCTATAAAACCCCTTAAAATAAAAAAATCCCGAATTATTTTCAAAAGTTGAGAGCGCAGGACAAAAATTTTGGAGATTTTAGGATTCCTCAAGTCAAGTGCCCTTGAGTCGAGCCTGTTGTCCAAATTTGATTCTATTCGGCCTGTAGGATCAATAGGCAAGGAATGAATCGCTTCTGAATAAACATGTATTTCCTTTACTGAAACCTCAACCTCGAATTCCCGAGATTTAGTGGGTTTTATTGTACCAACTACCAGAATGCTGCTTTGCCGAGGTATAGTTTTTGCTTTTTCTAAATTGGGCCCCAAAAGAACAGATTGAATAGCACCCGTTACATCCCTTAATGTCAAAAAACCAAGTTTCCCTATATCCCGAAAATCTTCAATCCACCCGGCAACTCGCACATCGGATCCAATTTGTAAGTTTTTTAGATCTTTGGAAAAATGGGTCCTTGTTAACAATTTTTTGAATTTGTTTGGGGTCATAACTATTTGTTATTTTCTATTTATTAATTCATTTATCTTTATTTTCAATAGAAAATCACATACTCATGCTCGCGTCTCGATAATTAAATCAATTTTCCGAAGTGATAGGGATATTTTTTTTATGGTATCAGTTGTTTTTTCTTTCATATTGTTTATTTTTTTATCTATAACCACTCTTGTTAGCTTATGTCCATCTGGCAGCCATAGAAAATTAACATTATCGATGCCTATAGGATAAAACAAGTTTTCTAAAAATCGCCTATCGTTAGAATCAGATTCCACTATCCAAACATTTTTCCTAAATGTATTGAGAATTAAATCAAATAATTTAGCATTTGAACGAATCCTTCTAACATCGGAGCTTTTGAAAACTAAAACTATTTCATCATCTATTTCTTTTGAACTTATCAAATTCATTTTATCAATCTCAGGGTTTTTTTGCGCCAATTTTGTAAGGATTATAGAACCATCAACATCGGATTTCGTTATTTGGCCAGTATATAGTTTATTTTCACACATATTACACAGTATACCGGTTTTAGCATCAAAAGTACAAATGGGTGTTTTCAATATCTCTTTTCACTTTAAATTAAGGTGCGCTTAACCCTTAAATATCTTGACTTTCATTAAAAGGATAGTAAAATACTAGACTTGGATTGATAAAGTTTGTTTAACAATCATTATAAATAATTTCTTATAATATATGCATTAGCAAATAAAAAAACAATCACGTACATCTTGGTAGATAGTTTAAACTGTTTGGAAACTTGATATTGGTACTTGTACTCAAATAGGGTTTGTTTGTTTCAGGATGCCTAAAAGCAAAAACTTTAACCCTATGGCCCATTGCATTAGTAAAATAACTGTTTTTGTTATTCCAAATTTCACTGGCAATGATTTCAATGTCATATATGGCACCATCTATCCCCACTTGTACAATTGCGCCATTTTCATTTTTTTTAACACACGTTATTAGAAGCTCCGTCATAACACTATAAATAAACAGGGAGTATTATTTAATAAAATAGTAATTCTTCGCAGTATAGATTATTCTGCAAAGTTATCTGTATTCAGGATAAGAACTTAAATAACGCTGGTGTTGTATTCATCGTACACAAAAATAAAGAAAAGATATGAATTACAGAAAAATACTTTAACCAAAAAGAAATTGTGATAATGTTGTAGGTAGAAGACAATATGAGTAACAAAGATACAAAAACTAAGGATATTGCAATAAACAACCTAACTGTAGATTACATAACTAAATTAGGTACCTTAACTGCTGTTGAAAATATCTCTTTTGAAGTGTTAGAAGGCAAATCAATTGGAGTAGTAGGTGAATCGGGCTCTGGTAAAAGCACATTAGGGCTCGCATTGATTAAATCATTACCACATAATGGAATTGTTCGATCAGGAAACATAAAAATTAATGATAAGGATATCTCTAAGATTCAAGAAAAAGAGTTTGATGAGGTTTACAGATGGAAAGAAATTGCCATGATTTTCCAAGGCTCAATGAACAGTTTAGATCCCGTTTTTTCGATTGAAAAACAAATGAAAGAAATTTTAAAAGTTCACAGGATAAAAGATGGTGGTACATACGATTCCGCAATAAAAAAAGCGTTATCTGCAGTAGGACTTGATCCGGAAAAGACAACTAAAAGGTATCCACACGAGTTAAGTGGAGGGATGAAACAAAGAATTGTAATTGCAAATTCCCTATTGCTAGAGCCATCGATATTGATAGCAGATGAGCCTACAACTGCTTTGGATGTTATAACACAAGCACAGATTATAGGGCTTCTAAAAAAAATGAAAGATACAAAAAAAATGAAAATAATTATAATAACTCACGACTTATCCCTAATCCCGAGTTTAGTTGACAAAGTTATGATAATGTATGCTGGCCAGGCAGTAGAAATATCAGACATAAAAACAATACTTGACAACCCTTTGCATCCCTATACTCAAGCTCTAATAAAATCAATTCCCCATATCAATTCAGCCAAAAAACCAATCCAGTTTATTTTAGGAAATACACCGAATTTACTGAATATAAAAAAAGGATGCAGGTTTAGAGATAGGTGTCCACATGCTTTTGGTATGTGCGAAAATGACCCTCCAGACATTCACATAGAAAGCAACATAGTCAAATGTTGGCTTTATGATAAAGAAATAAAAGTAACAAAAAATTAAACAAATATCGGTTTTATTATAATTGCTTGTTTTGAAAAACTAAACATATTAGGTTTATATCTTAAAATAAAGAAATAGATAACATTATGCAAGCCCTTTTGGATGTTTATAAAATTAAACAAGATTTCCCCATATTAAAAAGAAAGTTAAGAAATGGAAAAAAATTGATTTACCTAGACAATGCCGCCACAACTCAAAAACCTAAACAAGTTATAGATGCGATTTGCAAATATTATTCTGAATATAATTCAAATATTCACAGGGCAGTTTATCAAATAGCAGAAGAGGCTACAGAAGAATACGAGAAGACTAGATTAAATATTCAACGATTTATAAATGCCAGGCATTCTGAAGAGATTATTTTTACAAGAAACACTACAGAATCTATAAATTTAATTGCATATGCATGGGGCAAAAACAACATCAAAAAAGGAGACAAAATTATTTTAACCGAGTTTGAACATCATAGCAATATTGTCCCATGGCAAATGTTGTCTAATGAGAAGGGAGCAAAAATAAACTATACGGATACTAATGATAACGGATATTTAAATTTAGAAACATTTTCAAAGTTCTTAAAAGATGAAGAGGACACCAAACTTGTCTCTCTGAGCCATATGTCAAATGTATTAGGAACAATTAACCCTGCCAGGGAGATTATTAAAATAGCCCATGAAAAAAAAGTGCCAGTTGTAATAGACGGTGCGCAATCTGTGCCGCATATGCATACAGATGTCCAAGACCTAGATTGTGATTTTCTGGCTTTTTCTGCCCATAAGATGTTAGGGCCCACAGGAGTTGGAATACTGTATGTAAAAAAAGAGATACTTGAACAAATGCCCCCTTTCATAACAGGAGGGGACATGATAAGAGAAGTACATAAAGATAACACGGTCTTCAATGACTTACCATATAGATTTGAGGGAGGCACTCCAAATATCGCAGATGTAATAGGGTTTAATGTTGCAATAGATTATCTAAAAAGAATAGGAATGAAGAATGTAAGAGACCATGAAACAGAACTAATAAAATATCTCTATAACAGCATCAAGGACATTAAAGGCATCAAAATTTATGGGCCCGAGCGTGTCATGGATAGAGGAGGGCTCGTGACATTCAATCTTGAGGGAATTCACCCTCATGACTGTGCCACAATTTTAGACGATTTTGGAATAGCAATAAGATCTGGACATCATTGTGCTCAAGTATTGATGGAAAAACTAGACATCATTGCCTCTTCAAGGGCCAGTATTTATATATACAATACAAAGGAAGAAATTGATATATTTGTAGATGCTTTAAATCATGTAAGGAGAATATTCAAGGTATGAGCGAAGACATTTATAGAGAAATGATATTGGACCATTATCGAAATCCCAGAAATAAAGGAAAAATAGAAGAACCAGACGTAAGGATACATGATAGCAACCCCTTATGTGGCGACGAAATTTCCATTGATTTGAAAATAGAAGGCGACACCATAAAGG
>JACDHC010000247.1 GCA_013821245.1 Candidatus Nitrosopumilus sp. | reverse complement strand
CGTCTGATTCGTGGGAAATTATGATTGTTTTCAATTTACCAATAATGTTTTTATTTGTTTTTGCTGATGGGGGGGGGTAAGGTGGGGTAGTGGGGAAAATAAAAAATGTGATATGTATATTATTACTTTAGGTCCTCTAGGGTTTCTTCTGTCCGGTAATTTTCAGGATTTAGCCTGAACCCCTTTGAGTTTTCAAAAGGTATATCTACTAATTTTAAGTAATAGTTTCTTTTCCTTTTCTTAAATTGATTTTCTAACCACAGCACGAATTGCTGCTCTACCGCAGTTCCCTCTTCCTTTAGTATCTTTGGGTGAATTTGTGTTAGTTCGTCTATAAATTCTTTTTCAACATATATATGAAAAAAATCCCAACCCATTACTTTGTTCCCATCTGGCGAACATTCACATTTTGATTGATAATGCGCTCCCCATTCAAGTTCCCCAATAAAGTCCATAATTACATCTCTCTCCTTGAGAAAATTTTGACAAGAGCCGCTTATCAATACCATTGGGGGCTTTTCAGCATATTTTTTATGCATACACCTATTTCTTGTGTTAGCTATTTAAAATTTCAAATTTTTTGAATGAGAAATGATAATTTGGCTATGTTTAAAACTATATTATATGTTTTTTTATTTGATATTTGATACACTAATATTGGTTAATTTTTGACCTTATTTGGGGGAAATTGGAAGTACCTATATCTGAATATGTGGCTTATTTTAATTATGAGGGTGAAAATGCAGATTTCCTAGTAAGAGAAATAAAAAAAGGTGTTTTTAAAGTATTGATTAGAGAATACAGTGATAACCAAGATACAGAGTTTGTTGAGAAAGAATTTTTTGTAAAAAAGGACACCCTGGACCTTTTGTTTGAGGAGTATAATGTTATGAAAAAACCTACGGGTACTGAAAAAATACTGGAACCAACCCATGAAGTGGATTTGTAAATTCCGTTCTGTTTGTCTGTCGTTGTCAATTTTATAAACACATAGTTAAAATAGCCATTATTATTACTAAAGTTGTCTTAGCGACGGTCGTCCAGTTTGGTCTAGGACATCAGATTGCCAATCTGGTAACCCGGGTTCAAATCCCGGCCGTCGCATTAGGTTACCAATAACTGTTTAAAAACAAATAAAAAAAGCCTTTTTTGCAAAGTGCTTTTAATCATCTAAAACAATCTTATAATCATAAAATATTAAATTATGATGTAGACCATGATGATTAATCCATAATGTTGCCCCGGTTGGACTATATAAAACAAGCCCGCATAAAACTAGGCGTTACCCAAAGAAAATTGGCACTACTATGCGGCGTAAGCACTTCAATGATTAACCAAATCGAATCCGGAAGGTGCAAACCTAGTTATGATACTGCCAAAAGGATTTTTGAGATATTGTTATCTATGGAAAGTAACATATCAATCAAAGCGGGGGATATCTGTAACAAAAACCTAATAACCATCCAAAGCGAGGAGTCGTTAAGTACCGTAATTCACAAAATGAGGGACCATAGTATAAGCCAGTTACCTGTATTTAATGGTGCACGGCTTGTAGGCATACTGACAGAGGATAACCTTGCAAAAATAATGATAGAACACAGTGGCAAAGATATTCATTTAGTAAAGATAGTGTCTGTTATGGAGCCGCCCCCCCCTTTGGTTGATGCCTCTACTCCTGCAAAGGCACTCATTTCTTTGGTAAGGTTTGCAAAATGCGTTTTAGTTGGTGAAAAGGGGACTGTGGTTGGGATAATAACCTTAACGGATACCTTAAAAATAGTGGAACTTACTTGATGGTGCTTTTTTATGTATCGTCAATCTTTTCTAGTCCTACACAACAATCTGCATATCTGAGGCAATCGTTGCATAAGCTAGTCCGTGGATTATCAGGCAATTCATTGTTGCATAGCACACATTTTCTCTCATTCATTATCCTAAAATCACATTGATAATTTATTAGTTTTATTTCTAAAGCTCATGGCAAACCAAAAACTAATAAATTGTGTTTATCTTTCACCAAATAAATGGTGGATGTTGTAGAACCTTTAATTTCATTAATCTCTTCATTCAGCTATTTGGGGATATTTATTGCTGCTTTTGTTGAAACCATATTCCCACCCATTCCTAGTGAAATAATATTTCCGTTGGCCGGGTTCGTTTCGTTTA
This sequence comes from Candidatus Nitrosopumilus sp., assembly GCA_013821245.1. Classification (GTDB taxonomy): domain Archaea; phylum Thermoproteota; class Nitrososphaeria; order Nitrososphaerales; family Nitrososphaeraceae; genus Nitrosocosmicus. Next base: position 770 of record JACDHC010000247.1, on the reverse strand, counting down.
AATCAAATTACAGTTATTTTCAGGTTTTTCTTATGTCCATTGCGGGAGCTCTGGGATCAACTATTGGGGCCATTTTAATATATTTTTTGTCTTATAAGGTTGGAAGGGTTGCAGTTTTAAAAGTGGGTAAATATTTTTTAATCAATGAAAACAAGGTAAAAAAATCTGAGGATTGGTTTGAGCATTATGGCGTTTATGCTGTATTCTTGGGAAGACTAGCTCCTGGTATACGCGAAATTATTAGTGTTCCCGCGGGTATTGCAAAAATGGACCTTACAAAATTTATAGTGTTTACTTTTGCGGGATCATTGACATGGAGTACATTTCTTGTGTTTTTAGGCTATGCTTTTGGTAACTCCTGGAATTCCCTCTCTGGTGCGTTATCTGACCTGTTTCCCATCATATCTGCAGTTGTAGTCTTATGCGTTGGTATTGTGGTTGTGATTTATTTAATGAAAAGAAGGAGAAAGAAAAAATAGATAATTTTTTATTATTTTACGTTAATGTCAAACTGATACTCTAGGGGATTTGGCAAATCTGTTTTATCGTTATCTATGGTAATTATTTCTATGTCTGCTTTGTACAGGCCTGCCTCTGAAAATGTTGGCCCCATAATTCCTATTGTTCCTGATGGATCGGGGATGACTGCATTGGTTAGGACATCAAAAGTCCCCTCTACACTTGTGTCTGGGGAATTTGTGTTCTTAGACGCTATTGTGAGATTCCCAATATGCGAATGAAAAAAATCTGACATCTTTATTTGCTCGTTT
>JACDHC010000246.1 GCA_013821245.1 Candidatus Nitrosopumilus sp. | reverse complement strand
GAATCATCTGAGTTTTCCATTAGTTATAATAATTTGCTAAACTCTATAATAGACATAAACAAAAGCTATCAAAAGTTTTTTGATTCAAACCAAATAGCGTTCCGGCAACAAATATCAAAAGAAGAAAAGGATCTGTTGTTTTACAACCTGTATGAAATAAAAAAACTATCAATGGAAATAAAAAAAAAATTAAATGAGAAGAAAGATGAATGAGTTATTATACAACAGCCTAGCAAACGAATACCTCACATTTGTGAAGGATCCAAAGAACATTGATAAAATAAAAGAAATAAGAAAAATATTAGCAACAATAGAAAACATAAAAACGGGCTTAACCGAATATGAGGTAGTAAAGGAAACTGGTCTTTTTAGATTATTGCACTATAAGCCTATCAGAGAGCAGGCCTACAAATATCCTTTATTGATTGTTTATGCATTGATAAATAAATCCTATATTTTTGACCTGCAGCAGAATAAAAGTTGGATTAGCAAATTGCTTGAACAGGGCATAAATGTTTACCTTCTGGACTGGAAGTCACCATCAAAATCAGACAAATACACTTCCATCGACGATTATGTTAACCTGTTCATTTATGATTGTATAGAATTAATTAAAGACATTGAAAACACTGACCAAGTCTCCCTGCAAGGATATTGCATGGGTGCTACATTGTGTTTGATGTATACTTCCCTCTACCAGAAAAACGTCAAAAACCTGACCACTATTGCACCGGTTGTTGATTCCGAAAAAGATACCACAGTAATAAAAAACATGGCTCAGCATATGGATATTGACAAAGTATTGTCATACTATGATAACTTTCCATATGAGTTGTTGTACACGCTATATGCGTCGCTTAAGCCATTTAAGCAGGGGGTAAACAAATACCTGACCCTGTTTAACAATTTGGAGGACAAAAGTTTCGTCCAAAACTTTTTAAGAGTAGAAAAATGGCTGTATGATACCCCACCTATCGCAGGGGCGACTTTTAGGCAATGGGTCAAAGACATCTACCAAAAAAACCTTTTTGCAAAAAACAAAATGATTGTGGGCGAAAATAAAATAAACCTCTCAAAAATCAAAGTTCCACTTTTAAATGTAGTAGCTGATGCGGATCATCTTGTTTCACCTAACTGCAGTATTGCTCTCAACGACTTGGTTTCTAGCACTGACAAAAGCCTGATGAATTTCCCCACAGGCCATGTTGGTTTAATTGCTAGTGGCTATTCCCAAAAGAATGTTTTGCCAAGGGTTGGTAAGTGGATTATAACCCATTGATTTTTTTATTCTAGGTGCTGTTTTTCTTTTTCCTTGATAGTGGAATGATGATGACTTGCACTAGGTCTCCATCCTCAATCCCTAAAGCATTTCTTTCCGCTTCAGGTATTGATATCCTGCCACCTGTCTGAACAGTAGTTTTAAACATGGCATTATAATTTGTAAATCCTTGTAAGGATGAAAACATATTCTGAAAGGCGTTGTATTGGATTGTAGAAAATTGTTTTAACAGATCTTGTTGAAATTCTGTAGCTTTTTCAATTGATTTCCTAAAGTCTATATCTTTATTTTCTTCATTATCTTTGGCCATAAAAAGTGAAATACTTTAACATTATTTTAATGTTGAATGTTTTATTCAACTAAAACTCCGATTCTATAAAATCTTTAACTAATTTATAAAATTCTTGTGGCTTTTCAACAAAAGGTGTATGACCGCATTCATCCATCACACAAGTCTTTATAGAAGGATTTTCCTTAAAATACTCTATATTGTTCACTGGAATGGTGGCGTCATTTCGTCCCCAGATTACTAGTGTCGGTGTATTGATTTCCCTTAATTTGTTCTTTAAATCGTTATTTTTGCGTAATGCTAAGAGCGTTGAAATATACGCATATTTTGCGTTGGGTAATCTCATCCGATTTACAAAGTCTTTGATTAATGAATCATTTATCTGATGGTGGTTGTTATTTGACATCATTTGAAAAGCTCTTTTGGCATTATCTAATGTTGGATACAATGCTGAAAAAATATACTGGCTTAACACAAATGTTGACTTAATTTGAGTTCCTGCTGGCGAAATAAGAATGATTTTTTTAAAATAATCGGGATTTCTCAGACTGTATTCTATTACTAATTGCCCACCAAATGATGAACCTATTATTATGGGGTTTTTTATTTCGAGCTTCTTAAAGAACTCATCCAAGAATTTCATAAACAAATCTATGGAGTACTCTATTAGTGGTTTTTCGCTATAGCCAAACCCAATTATGTCTGGTATGACTATGTCGTAATTAATATCCATATGGGGCAATAGTTCTGCCCAGCGTTCGGCTGAGGCTCCTAAACCATGCAGCAAAACAATTGTTCCAGATGAGTTGACTTTACTAATTTTGATGTACCTAATATTGTAATTCAATATTTTTGTAAAACTCATTTCCTCAGTTGTCTCCTCATCAGAAATCAAACTCATACAATCATCTATTCTCACATTGGATAATATGAAATTTGTTAAAATCTACTGGTCGAACTCCATTAAAATATCTTATATAACAAAATATTTATACAATATAAAAAATCACAATACATCTTACTCAGTTTTTATCCAATACTATACTTCTTAAACCAATAAGTATTTTTTAAGATACTGATAGAAGAAAGTAATGAAAGAAAGCAAACCCTTTACGCGTGAAACTGTGAATTTGCAATGCAAATATCATAATAACGTAATACTGTGTTTTTTGTAAATCATACATTATAGCATATGGTTGGTATAACCTTTTTTTGCTGTGTAGCGGTGCAGTAACTTGTTCCACCACAATTCTGGTTTTTTCTTTCTTTCTGTCGGTTATGTTTTTTGTTTTTGTCAACAGGTGCGTTGGGCTATTGGTGATGGCAGGCTGAACATCTCGCCCAAAGGCTTGATGATTACACCTCCATT
>JACDHC010000245.1 GCA_013821245.1 Candidatus Nitrosopumilus sp. | reverse complement strand
CATTGATAGAGCCACTATTAGAATATAAATATGATATGGTGGTGGGCTCTAGAATTCTTGGCGGTAGTAAAAGGGAAAAGGGCTCTATTGCAGGATTCAATGTTTTGGGCAACACAATATTCAATAAAACCATTAATTTTGCAATGAAATCATCCATTACGGACTCGCTTTCCGGATACAGAGCTTTATATGCAAAAACCTTTAAGGAACTTATTCTTTTTAGCGACAGCTTTGAAATTGAGGTGGAGATGACGGTAGAAGCTCTTGCAAAAGGTTTCAAAATACTCGAGGTCCCTATCAGTTACAGTGTAAGAAAGGGATCATACACAAAACTAAATCCATTAAGTGACGGCATTAGGATTGCAAAGTCACTGCTTTTTATTCTGATGAACGTAAATCCATTAAAGTTTTTTGGTTTGATTTCTTTGGCTTTTTTTGCGGTTGGGTTGTATCCGGGACTATATGTCTTAAATGAAAAAATATTCACCGGAGAAATCATATCTATGCCTTCAGTCGTATTTTCATCTCTTCTTTTTGTAACTGGGATAATCTCCCTTGTGGTTGGGCTACTGTCAGAGCTCGTAGTGAGGTCAAGAAGAAGAATTGAATACCTTATTACCAAACAAGGAAGTGGCAAGTATTAGAATATATTCAATCGCAATTACCAAGAAAACACCAAAACAAACACAAACTAAAAGGGAACATACTAAATAATAATAACCAGAGATGAGGAGCTGTGGTTTTGTTGGAAAAGGAAAGTGGCTAACCATATGGATGTATTTTGGTTATTTTTTGATCTTTCTTTGGTATCGATGTCGAAAGAAACTTTTTAGAGACTCAAAAACAATCCACTACACCAGGCTTAGTTTGATTATACTTTAACAAATGTCGGAAAACCACATCAAACATCCTATTGACTCAATTCTTTGCAATAACTTTAATGATCAAAAAGCACTTATCCGGGGAAAATTCTTTTTAAGACATATTTTTATGGTACATACCGAAAACAACAAAAAACTAATCGGTTTGATCTTTGCTTTTTTCTTTTTGATAAATATTGCATCTAGTGGCGGTCATTTTGACTGGTGGGATGGAATGGAGGCTTTTTTTGTCACCGAAAGCATGGTTTTAAAACACACCGCAAAACTGGACCCCTCCGTGCCCAGCATAGCAAAACTCAATTTTGACATAAACTATACTGTAAACACAAACAAGATTCTCCAAACAAAGGAAAATCCAAATAACAACAACAACACCGAGGTGTTACTTGAACCGGTATATACAGTCCGGTCACTTATGCTGTCTGCCGCGGCGGTGCCATTTTATTATGCCGCAATGCTGCTCTCCGTTTCCCCTATAGCAATAATAGGGCTTTTTGTAAACTCTCTTTTCATTTCATTAACCTGCGTGGTGATTTTTTGCTTTTCATTGGAACTTAACAGATCTAAAAAGATATCATTAGCATCAAGTGTAATATTTGGAGTTTGCTCTTTTGTTTGGCCATACAACACAACCTTTTGGGTGCAACCACTGCAGGCTCTCACACTTATCTTGTCGGCTTTTTTTATTTTCAAGTCACTGCATTATAACCAATCTTTCATATGCCATTACATCTTGTCAAATAGTAACGACAAAAGAAAAGGACATTACTTTGCATCCCTAGGAGGATTGTTTTTGGGATTGTCCGTATTTGCCCACCCTACCAGCATCATTGTTATCCCGGGCTTTTTGGTGTATTCTTTTATTTTTATCCAAAGACGCAATAAAAACACCAAAGCCTTCTTTTCGTTTCTGATCGTGCTCGGGATCGTTTTATTTCTAGCTGGCGCTGTTAACTATGCAAGGTTTGGTACATTTACTGAATTTGGGTACGGGTCATTTTCTTCACTTGCAATGCATGATGGATGGCGTGGCCTAATAGGGTTGATTATAAGTCCCGGTGCGGGGTTACTGATTTTCTTTCCAATGGCAATTTTATTGCCATTGGGCTTCAAGTACATGTATAACCAAAATAAAGGACTCCTTTTTTTGTTTGCCTTCATAATAATAATACATTGGATATATGTTGGCACGTTATCTTTTAATTTTGAGCCTTTTTCATGGAGTGGCGGCGTTGCATGGGGTCCCAGGTATTTTATCCCAATCCTGCCATTTGTCACTTTGATAATTGGAAGCATATTCACAAATTTGGGCAAGAAAATATTTTTGAAGGCTTTGGTGGTTTCCCTAGGCGTTGCAGGCTTCACCATTAATCTTTTTGGCACTCTCATATGGGATCAGTATGGCATCATGTATGGATGGCAGAGAGAAGGTTTGGCTGCCTATCCAAATAGCCTAGATATGATGACGTGGAACCCAATTCACTCTCCGATTATCCTGCATGTCAAAGCATTTATAGATAACTATGTCTCGGGTATCCAGCCAGATATATACATCAATACGTCATGGAACTGGGTAGCGTATGGACTTGCTCCCTGTTCTGTCGATCTGTATGTTTTCTGCAAGTTTGGAATTACATCCATAGTAGCGTTGATTGGATTCACATCTTTTATTGCATTTCTATTAATGAAAGAAACCGGTCTTTCCAAGGGTATACTTAAAGGCAATTCCTTATTTGATAAAATGAGATTCATCAAAAGATAAGGTAGTGGCCAATATAAAAAAACGCATACTTTTTTCAACAACAAAGAAAAGGATGAAAACGACAGGCATAGGATAAGGTTTGACTATTTTGTACATCACATCCAACAATAGGGGCCATTTTCTCTTTGACTTTATTTGGTAATCAAAAAACTTGTTTGAACTATCACAATAATGGAGGTATGTCAAAAAGCGTTGAGACCAACCTTAAGAATATCACAATCTGTAAAAAAATGCAAGTCCGGAAACTAGAACTAAATAGGTTGCCTTAATGAAACTAACAATAAAACACATAATAAAAC
>JACDHC010000244.1 GCA_013821245.1 Candidatus Nitrosopumilus sp. | reverse complement strand
GATACCAACCATGGAAAGTTTTTCCGGAACTACAATTATATCAATCAAGCACTGTTGAAAATAACTTTGAGATTATAAAAAACTTTGACAAAACCACACAGTCCTATATCAATTAATTTATTTATTTATTAATATTGCGAATAAAACCAAAACGAGATATTCAGTAGTCTTGCCTTTTGTGTCATAGCATGGCTTAGAGGAAATGATAAACATGGTCTTGATCATTAGCCATTAATGAAAAACAATATTTCATATTCATTGATATATTGTGCTACGATATGCCTATAGTTAGTTTTTTTTAGTTATTGGTATAATTGGTTAAAATGTCCGTTTTTGATATTGAGAAAATGTGGCACTCGCCCAATGTTATCTTTGGTAATGATGCATACAAACATCGTAATAAACGATTGTCATGGGATTCTTTTAATAGCGCTTGTAAAAAAGTTATTTATTCTATTAATCAATAATAAAATTTAGTTTGGGTAATAGAGAAGATGCTTCTTATATCGAGAAAGCTAAAATAGATAATTCTGATTTAGAATTTATACAAATAAGATACACCGATCTTTTAGGAAAGTTTCTTGCAAAATATATAAAAACTGATGGGGCCCACATCCACGATATTTTTAGAAAAGGAATTGGATTGGATGGCTCATCCGTGAAAGGATTTGCAATGATCGACGAATCCGATATGGTGCTTTTCCCTGATAGAAAGACATTAAGAAGGATACCAATATCGGAATTCGAAATAAATACCGTAATAGCGGATGTTTATAATGGCTATAATCAAGGTAGGTCTATTAAAGACCCTAGATATGTTTCTCAGAGGCTAGAAGACCATCTTGCAGTAAATCAAATAACTTGTCAGATTGGGGCAGAAGTTGAATGTTTTGTTTTTGATGAAATAATATTTAATATTGGCAATGGTAATACTGATGCCAGCAGTAACTTCAACAACGGTTTTCCCATCTCTAAAGATGTAACCATCCTATCTACAGAACAATATGGCATGGGAAAATACCCAATTCGTCAAAAGGCTGGTTATGATGTACCCGCATTTCAAGATTCGCTAATAGAATTTAGATTCGAAGTTGCTACTATATTAAAAAAATATTATGATATTGACGTTACCAATCTGAATCATGAAGTGGCTAGTGGCGGCCAGATGGAGATTAATTTCATGCATGACTATATAACAAAGTCTGCCGATAATGTTCAATTATATAAAGATGTAGTTAGAAACGTGGCAAAAAAACACAATAAGGTTGCAAACTTTATGCCCAAGCCCATATTCGATGACAATCCCAAAAAAAGTGACAATGGTTCTGGCATGCATGTAAGCGTAAGTTTATGGACAAAATCATCATCTAATAATGTTAATCTGTTTTATGATGAAATGGATGATTACGCGGAACTTAGTCAACAAGGCCGTTATTTTATAGGGGGGATACTTGATCATGCTCAATCATTATCTGCAATAGTAACTCCTACCATAAATTCCTACAAACGTATTGTGCCCGGATTCGAAGCCCCTGTGTATTTAGCATGGTCTAGGGGAAACAGATCAGCTGTAATAAGAGTCCCAGTAAATGAAAAAGGAAGCGCCACATCAAAAAGGGTTGAGTTTAGGGCCCCAGACCCTTCTGCAAATCCCTACCTTGCATTTTCAGCTATTGTAGCAGCAGGGATAGATGGAATAAACAAAAAGACTGATCCGGGAAATCCAGTCAATGAAAATATATATAAGATGACTGATACACAACGAAAAAGTTTAGGAATAGGCACTCTTCCTTCTAGTTTGGAAGAATCGCTAACAGCACTAAAAAGCGATTCAAGCTATCTTGATATCTGTTTTCACAATGACTTGATATACACATATGCAAAATTAAAAAATGATGAAATATTGGAAATCGGTAATGATAAATCAAAATTAAAACAGTTTATGTTTTATAATGATGTTTAGAAAACCAATTCCAAAGGTGAGATTGAATTTTAGATGGTTTCAATCTGTTGCCTGAATGCCTTGATTACCTAAATTGATAAGTATGTGTTATTATAAAGGTGATCATGATGGAGAACTATATTATAGTAAACTTATATTGAATAGAAACAAGTTTCTAAATTGGAGATTATATTTATTTTATTTGGCCCTATTTTTTAATATTGTATTGAATTGAACGTGGAGTTTCTACTTGATCCGTGTTTCTTGTCTAAAGTGAACGTGATGGTAATTGAAGATTATTTAACCAACTTTTAATGGTAACAAGTTATTTTTTATTGTGATAGTTAAACGGGTTTGTTATTATATTGTGTTGTGCATTTTTGATGTGCATATGAATATCTAGCATTAAATATTGGATGTAGCTTGAGTAGCATGTGTTTAGGTATAGATAATCAATTTTATCTAAAAAGAATCTTTATGTGTTGGTCATGGCATCGCATTGTCATTTATTTTTGAAACTCTGATACAATTGCAAAATATCACATTTTATTGTAGATAAGAACTTGAAACCCAGAGAATATTTTTATTGTTTTATCGCTTTTTTAATCTGAATTTACTTTAAGGTAATGATACAACAAAAAGTTATATAATTTACAATATTAATTTTTTATGGATGACTGTTTGGATACTGATGATTATTATAAAACACTAGGCTTATTAAAACAGGCCAGCACCAAAGAGATTAAAATTGCCTATAGGCGTCTAGCTAGAAAATATCATCCTGACAGAAATTCTGATGTATCCGATGACATTATGAAAAATATTAACATTGCCTTTGAGGTTCTTTCCGATCCAGATAAAAGAAAGCAATATGATGAAAATATCTTTGATGATGTTTTGGGAAACAATGGTAAAGTAAAGAACAGACATTCTGATAACAATGATGATAGGGGAAATTATCAATCAGAAGGCGAAAGAAGCACATCGCCATCATCTAATTATACTAATGTAGATCATTA
>JACDHC010000066.1 GCA_013821245.1 Candidatus Nitrosopumilus sp. | reverse complement strand
TCCCAGCTAAATAGATTTAGTTATGCAACAAAGCATAACATAGTATTTAACCTACCAATTCGATAATGCAAATTCTAATTAATTCTTTTATAGATTTTCGAAAATTGGTATATCATTAAATATAAAAAGTAAAGTTGGTTACATCTGCTCTGTTCACTTAAGAGATAGATTTTCTGAATTGCTGCGTGTAACAAAGATATTTTGAAAGTTTTCTTTGTCTGTAGGTCGTATTATATTGGCAATTTGAAATCCACAAGTATCAATTAATCTGCGAAATTCTTTTTCAGTTCTTATTGACTCGATTACTTTGTCAAGGCTATCGATACCACTCATGGATTTAAATCTAGAAGCTATTAATGTGTCTAAACTTATATTTACACTCTGCAGCCCTGATTCTTTTAGTTTTTTAATCTTGTCTTTTAACAAAAGCCCGTTCGTAGTCATACTAATTGATATATTTAAGGTATGTTGCTATCTTTAATTATTGATCAAATTAAAACTCAATCAAATGTCTTCAAGATCGATTTTAAGTACTGTTATTGTCATAGTATCTTTTCTAATTATAGGGAATATTTATACAATTTCGTCAAACCAATTTAAAGATAGCCTACAAGCAGCATTTGGAATTAATTTGACCTCTACTTCTACTACAAATTATACAGGAATTGAAGAAAATACTAAAGCATTTCTATTGGATTTGAAAGCAAAAAATAATCCTCCAATTAACACCCTACCTCCTAATGAAGCCCGAGCAGCTCTGTCGGGACTTCAATCCTCTTATCCTACCGTAATACCTCAAACATCTGTAGAGAATCGTACAATTCCAGCAGTCGATAATAGCAGTAGCGAAACAATAGCCATTCAAATTGTTCATCCTTCAGGAGCTGAAGAAAATCAGGTTTTGCCTGTAGTCATGTATTTCCATGGTGGTGGATGGGTTTTAGGAGGGTTTGATACTCATGAGAGATTGATTAAAGAATTAGCAAATGCTGCAAATGTTACGGTTGTATATGTTAATTATACACTTTCCCCAGAAGCAAAGTATCCTAAAGCTTTAGAGGAAGCATACGCAGCAACAAAATGGGTTACCGAGAATGGCCAAGAGATCAATGTTAATTCATCTAGATTAGCCGTTGCAGGAGATAGTGTAGGTGGTAATATGGCTACTGCAGTAGCAATGTTAGCTAAAGAAAGAGGGGGTCCAAACATATTATTCCAAGCTCTATTCTATCCAGTTACCGATGTGAATTTCAATACTACTTCCTATTTAGAATACCAAAAAGGATATCATCTTACACGAGACGCTATGATGTGGTTCTGGAGTAAATATCTTGACAATCAAACTACAAACATTAAAGATCCACTCGTTTCTCCACTGCAGGCATCTTTGGAACAATTAAGGGGTCTACCACCAGCATTCATAATTACTGATGAAAATGATGTCTTGCGCGATGAGGGTGAAGCATATGCTCATAAATTAATGGATGCAGGTGTTCCTGTTGCTTCAGTTCGATATCTTGGAACAGTCCATGACTTTATGATGCTAAATGCTCTTGCCAACACTCCGGCGACAGAGGAAGCCATTAGCCAAGCAGCTAGTATAATTGACAAGGTGCTAAATGGCTAACCTATTTTTCTTTGCTAGTAAAAAATCATTTTAACTAGATATACCAAAAATTTATTAAAATCAATGAAAGACATTCGACGTACAAAAGAAAAGGTATATTTTGTTGTAAAGTATTGTATCTGAAACTACAAAAATAATTGAGAATCCATTACATCGATTGTAAAGTTTTTAGCAGAAAAGTAAACTTCAGTTTTATTATTTACCTTTGATAAAAATTAAGAAGTTTACGATTCTTATCATGATTTCCATGCTAAAAATGCTTATCAACAAATTATCTTGGATTAATATATATCACAGGAGATTTATTTAGCATCTTCACCCTTATCTTTCGTAATAGCGAGAGTAAGATAGAGTATATGGAAAAAAGATTATCCTCAATATAATAATGATGCTCTTCTGATTATTTATGATCATGGGAACATCATTTTGATTACATGACTAATTCTCTTTACTATTTCCATTAATCGTTTAAAATATTTATATTTTTACCTTATGTTCGATATGAAGGATTTTCATTCAAAGTAAATCATTCTTAAATAGGTACTACATAATCAAGAAATTATTCTACTGTTAAAACTAAAATTACTTTTTCTAGTAGGGTCACTTCAGACCTGTTCGGAAATTTCTACTACTTTTATCCTATCTCAATTCTTCGGAAAACATCTTTTTAAATATTAAACCGAGAGTGAGATTATTCGATTAGTTGACTATGGTATTAAGTCAGATTATTACCTGTAATCTATGAAAAGATTTTGGTTGCATATATGATTATATTTGAAACACCTAGGTTAATGGGTAATTCGATCTTTGATTATTCAAAGGGTTATAATCAGCTAAATGAAGTACACGATGAAATTATGGATACGGGGAATCCAGATCAACTAAGAAGGTAACAGTATTATAGTAACAAGAGATTCAAAATAGATAAAACCTATAATAGGCAACTTGGCAAATTTCTTCTCCGCCCTTGACTTTACAATTTCTATTTAGGAACCTTGACCGTGTTATGGTCGGACTAGCAAAGAAAAGTAACAAGAGAAAAGGAAAGATTTTAAAAATTTTGAAGATAATTATATACTTCTACCGCCAAGAAGACTGCTAAAAACTTGACATTTATGGCCAATTTGCTGAAGGAAATCCTTATGCTGATTAGTTATTACCTTTCTCCAAGAAGAATAATGCCTTCTTATCAATGTTCGGGATGTTATATGATTTCCTCATTTTTTGGTTGTTATGGATGTGGTTCTTTTATACCCTCTTCTTTTATCTCTTTATCTTCATCTGAGATTTTTTTAATTTTGTTGCCCTTTGAATTCATAATTGGTAATAGACGTGATGATATTAATAGGATATATACTTCCGGTTTGTCTCACATCATCGATTAGTACTATAGTAAATTAACTAAACTAATGTTTAGAAATAGAGATAATCATCTAAAAATTCCAAAATTTAGAAAAGATCTAAGATATATCATTAAACTATTTGGCGTACCAATATCATGTTTTCTTCATGAAAACAGATGACTTGGGACTCGAAGCCCTGTCATAAAAACAGGGAATCTATTTCTCAATAAAACAGCAGCTTATGAAGAGACCGAATGGATGTGAACCCGCTACTTGTATTCACGAATTTATGATCTAAATTGTTTCGATAATTCGATATCAATTATAATATCCTATAAATATGATTAAAGTTATAATCATTCAAAGTTGGAAGTGAAACTTAAGCCTATTTTGCAAAAGGATTTTCTATATCAAATAAGTTTATACTCTATAGTCATGATAAAATTATGATATCATTATATCATAAACATTTCTTGGTTTAGTTGCAGAATGATAAATATTATTTTTGAATAAGTTTATTTACATTTGTACTTGCAGATATTAAATAGTGGTTAATAGTATATCAACCATCAAGAAGATCAAGAATGGTCTATTTCTAATTTTATTTGTTATCATTGGTGTATTTTCTGTATATTCAATAGAAGACGAGTTTTCTATAGCAAAGGGAACCACAACCCATAATCAAGGTGATGTCTTTGTAATGTACGCAGGATCTCTTGTAAATATATTTGAGGATATCATAGGACCTGCATTTCAGAATGAATCTGGTTATACTTATGTAGGAGAAGGTAAAGGCTCTGTACAGGTATCAAATTTGATAAGGGACGGATTTAGGACTCCTGATGTATTTGTAAGTGCAGGAACTATTCCAATCATGAGGTTAATGAACACCTCGCCTCCACTAGTAGATTGGCTATTAGAATTTGATTCTGCCGAAATGGTAATATCTTACTCTCCAAATAGTCCTTATTTTAACGACTTAGAAAAGGCAAGAAAAGGTGAAACACCATGGTACAATGTTATTTCTCAAGATGGTTTCAAATTTGGTAGGACCGATCCTGAGTTAGATCCAAAGGGGTACTATACTGTGATTACCTCTAAATTGGCCGATATATATTTCAACGATCCATCTATCAAAGAAAGAATTTTGGGAGAGGATAGAAATCCAAAACAGATTTTCCCTGAAGAGACATTAAAATCATTATTAGAGCTAGGTCAGTTTGATGCGGTTGCTTCTTATAAACACGAGGCGGTTGTCAGAGGACTTCCATACATTACACTGCCTGATGAAATCAATCTTGGCGATCCTACATTTTCTGAATTCTACAAAAGGGCTAACTACACTTTAGAATCTGACCAAAGAGTAATTTATGGAGAACCCGTATTCTTCTCAATAACTATACCACAAACAGTTAAGAATCTAGATGGAGCAATCTCGTTTGTAAACTTTATACTCTCTAAAGACAGTTCAGAATTATTGGAAAGTCAAGGATTGAATCGCATTAATGTAACATCTGAAGGAGTTGCTAATAAAATACCTTTATCTATTAAACCATAAATTCATAACCATTTGATATTATGAGATACAATAATGACAAACGTAATAGAGACTAGTGATATCAGATGTTAGTTTTATGAATAATATTGATTACAGTATGATAAATTTCAAACTTATTATATGGATTTTGTCAGGCTTGGCTTTATTATATATCATTTATCCTCTATTTAGCATCTCTACTTTTGTTGAACCTTCAACATTATTAACTTCATTAACAAGGCCCGAAGTTATTGACACCTTTGTTCTGAGCTTAATCACGGCATCTATTTCAACAATGTTGATAGGTTTATTTGGAGTTCCTCTTGCATATTGTTTATCTAGATATAAATTCCAAGGCAGTTTTCTTATACAAATTGTTGTTATTATCCCATTGGTTCTACCACCATTGGCCAGTGGTGCGCTTCTTTTAGGAGTGTTTAATCCTAATTCAGAATTAGGCAAGACTTTTCCTGAAATCGAATTTACACAATCCGTAATAGGGATCATAATTGCTCAGACCTATGTTGCTTCACCCTTCATGATTCTTGCCAGCATGGTTGCATTTGATATGGTTGATAAATCTTATGAAAATATTGCACGAGTTCTTGGCAAGAAGAATTGGCATGTTTTTATTAGAATATCTCTCCCTCTAGCCAAAAAAGGGATTTTAATTGGGTTTATGATGACCTGGATTAGAGCGATTGGTGAGTTGGGGGCGACATTGATGCTAGCGTATAACCCTCACACTATTTCTATTCAAATATATGAAGATAATACCATCGGTGGTTTGTCACAAGCTATTCCAAGCATAATATTATCCATATTTCTTTCAGTCATTCTAATATTGGCATACTCTTTAATAGTGAAAAAATTAGAAGGCAGCAGTATACACCAAAGCATGTTTAGTTTTGGAGTATCTGGAGGAAATAAATAAGAATCACTATGACCTTAGAAATAGTTAACGTTACCAAGACATTTCCGGGATTCACATTAGGACCCATTAATTTAAGGTTAAGTGATGATATGATTTTAGTATTAATTGGACCAACAGGAAGTGGTAAATCTACAATTCTCAATCTCATCATTGGATTAATTAAACCTGATACAGGCTCTATTTACCTTGATGGCGTAGATATTACTAAGGTGCCAATAGAGTCGAGAAAAATAGGGTATTCTTTTCAAAATCCCACCCTGTTTCCACATATGAGTGTGTTTGAAAATATTGTATTTGGTCTTAAAAAAGGTGACAAAAGGTTGAAGGAACCGCAGATTAAAAGACTTACAGAATCCTTTGGAATATCTCATCTTCTTAATAGAAAAATTAACGGGCTTAGCGGAGGTGAGATGCAGAAAATATCTCTGGCAAGAATGCTCGTAACAGAACCAAAAATAATGCTCATGGATGAACCTCTTGCACACCTTGATAATATAACCAAAAACAAGTTGAGAATAAATCTTCGTCAAATCCTTAAGAAGGAAGGAGTTTTAGGGATATACGTAACACATTTTGAAGACGATGTATATGCTCTTGCTGATTCTGTATCGATATTGACAAATGGACAAATCAAAAAAACTGATACACTAAGAACAATGCTATCTACTTCCTCTTCGAACAATCGATCCCTTTCATTCCTTTCATCCTCCTTGTCTCCATCAATATCTGAATTTTTCCAAGGCGACTATAATTATCTAGAAGGTAAAGTAACCGAATCAAAGGATGGAGTCTCTGCATTCAAGCTTGGCGTACATAGATTTGAAATCTTGGGAGATTATCAAATTGATTCAAAGGTAGGAGTATTAATAAAACCTGAAGATATTATTTTGTCGCTAGACTTGGTCAAGACAAGTGCCAGAAATATCATTAGAATAATGGTGATGAATATCGGTAATGCTTATTCAAAACCCGGTATTTTGGATATTCATCTAGTTATCGATGATATTCATTTGATGTCTAGGATTACCAGGGAGTCTAAAAATCATTTAGGAATTAAAGAAAAAGAATATGTCTATGCAATTTTTAAAGCTACTGCTCCTCATGTTGTTCGTGAGGGAAAATATGATGCAGTGGACGTATAAAGAGAAATTATACTATTTCTATATATACATTTATTAAGATTTGGATCTAATTTGGGAGTTTGGTTTGTTACCAATTATGCAAGAGATCTATTATATTCACTAATCTTGTAAACTAAACTTGGGTAATAATGGATGTAGATACTTTTCCAGGAGAGTTACTAATAATAGAAACATAGACAAGTATATAGTGAAACAGTAAATCACAGTAACTGAGCCTCTTACCACAAGGATTTAAATCCCTTTCGGCCCACTACAAAAACCCTTTCCTTCGAAATAGTTAAAATAAATGAATTTAACTTATAAAATTAATTGAACCCGTTTACCTACCGAACTCAAACCCCCTAAGTTATAGCTAAAAGTGGCTGAACCCTTATATCGTTAGAACCCATTTATCTTTGAATATTAAAATAGTATTTTGGCCATATTCACTTAAGGCTTTGTGATATCTTTTTATTATTTACCTAAAAATGCAATTGAGTTCAAAGGATATAACTTTACCTACCATAACAAATCCTCTCTTAGCCTTTCATGAAATTCACTATATGATAACTTTCTTTTTAATTTGGAATACTTTTTAGAGTCTTTTTCAACTGTTATCCTCAGAATAGGTTCGGCATTACTTCCAATAGAAACTTTTTCTATTGCGTGGATTGTATCATGGCAACAACCTTCGGGTGAGGTACGTTGCTCATCGCCTTGTAATAAAATGACGGCAACTTGCCTATGGTGTTGCTATAGGAAGACTACAAAGTATCCTACTTATCTTTATGATTGGGTGAACTGCTTACAATTATGTTATAATTCTATTTACTATAGTAGCATAAAACCTGATTTCGATAGGTAGAATAGCATTCAATAGAATGGATAGGTTAGTTTTCAAGGTCAGAACAATAATGCATTAAAAAATGGATTGAATTAAAGTTTGTGCAATACATAGAATGATTTATTTTTGTGGTTATGACATATGTTAATAGTTTTAAATGAATCTATTAAAATCTGGTATTATAAATATTAGTAGTAGTTTTATAATATCGACAACTTTGCTTCTCCTGATGTCTTTTTATCCATCTCAAGCTCAATCAACAAGTGGTATATCTATTTCTCAATCAAATGTAATCAATCTTGCTATTTCCAATATAACCTTGGGAGAAAGTCCAACTGGATTGATATCCGTAAACGGTAAAGTATTTAACAACTCAACAGAAAGTGTAGAGAACATACAAGTTGACGTTACACTGCATGATGCTAATAATAACACGATAAGAGATACCAGTAGATTCATTTCATCCGCTTTTTATGTATTTGAGCCTGGCTCGACTGTAAACTTTAACTTTCTTATGAGCACGGGAGATTTTAATTATTATACTGCAAGAGCATATGCTGATAGAATTCAATAAATGAAAAGATTAGAAAATACATTAAAGTCTCAAATTCAATGTATGTGAGGAGTCCTTTTATAATCAAATAGTTTAGTCTTTGAACCCACTGAAGCAAGAAAATGTAACATATAAGTTATTCATTTTCGTTATGATCTATATTTTTTTAAATTAGTTTTAACAAAGACATAATATGTGAAAACCTAAAGGGTATAGTAAGTATCTCTTCTTGATCAATACCTGCAAAGTTCAATTGTTCTTTCGATAAATATTGTATGGAACTAGTAGAGATAATAACAATCCTCTGATTTGGACTTATTTTATGTATTTCTTTTGCTATGTCAAGACCGGATTTTTCAATCAGATGTGTTTAATAATAACAATATCAAAGTTGTTATCGTTAGCATTTTTATCTTTAAGTAGGCAATTTAAGCATGCTTCTCCAGTGTCTGCTATTTCTAACTTTAAAATATAATAAATATATATTGATGTCAATTGAACCCACCTACCTACCTTGCTCAAACCCCCTTGGGCCCATCCCTATAGCGGTTCCTTTTCTGTTTTGTTTAAAATCATAACAACATGTATTGCCATACACTTTGCTTATAAAGAACTAAAATAAGTTACCATTACTACCCATTGCTACATCAATTGTCCAATTGTTACATGTGTTGTTTTTTTATGTTGTCTTGGATAGATAACATAATGAGAATAAAGGTAAATTACTAACGGAATTTTTTTCTATATGCGGCCGCGATTACGGATGTGCCAATAAATGTGGCTGTCCAATAGAGCCACAGGTTCGCTAATACTCCAGAAAATAAAGCAGGTGCTAATGAACGCGCGGGGTTCATTGACGCTCCCGATATGAATGCCAAAAAGATTATGTCAAAGCCAACAATCCCGCCAATAACGATTCCGCCAAAACCTCTTAGGCCTTTTTTATGCACCACAAATAAAATTATGGCCATAAGCAGAGCAGAAGCCAATACCTCTACACCAAATATCAAAGGTAAAGGATAAGCATAGTTTGGGGAATTCGTTCCAAGAGAAGCACCACTTCCTATTGCATACCTTACAAAAAGGCTTCCAAGCAAGGCGCCAATTATCTGGGCTGGAAGGTAAAGAACTACAAGTCTTTTTGTGATGTGTTTTGTGATGAGAAAACCCAATGTTACTGCCGGGTTAAAGTGAGCCATCGATATTTTACCAAAGAGGTAGACACAAATTACAACACCTACAAAAGGGGCAAATGCAATAAAGGGAATGCCCAATTTCCCATTTAGTTTGGCATCTATGACCACAGAACCCGTTGCCAATACCACTATAATAA
>JACDHC010000065.1 GCA_013821245.1 Candidatus Nitrosopumilus sp. | reverse complement strand
ACCTTGGAGTTTTCAATATCCAACTCCTCGGAAATCTCTTTGGGGATAATCAAAGATGTGGAATAATTGTCATCATTTATTTTAATTGTTTTTCCAATAAATATAACACTATCAATTTCATTATCATTTTCTTCGATGTTATCCATAATAATAACTGTTCAGAGATGATATAAAAAGTACTAATCAAAACGGCATATGGAATCTAGAATAAATATCAATTCTATCATATATTAAATATCAAAAAGAACCTTAATAATTTAACTTTTAATGGTTATTTGCTTACATAAGAAATTTGGAATACTGCAATATGCAAATAATAAGTGGATAACTGTGTTCTCTTTTTGCTAATGATGATAAAGTGTAGCGGCATTGGCCATTTGGACCAACAGATTACTGTCTGGGATCCATAACACCAAGGTATCTCTTTCTCAATTTGCTTTTATTTTCTATTACTTTATCCTTCCAATAGGCGTAGTAGTAGGGACCATGAGGACACATATCACATGGATCCTTTCCACATTTAACAAACTCCTCTCTTATTGTAGCGTTTTCAGGTATTGATTGGCAGTTAAGTTTGGATGAACTTGTGCTATCTTCAAATTTTTTATCGATAGCCTTTATTCTCTCATTGGCTCTTTTGATTACTTCCATCTGTTTATCTGTGTCATTAAAAATGTCCTTTCTATTTGGAAACTGTTCTGCTATCAGTTTATTGGCTCTTAAGCTTTCAAACCTGTTGGCTTCCTCCATTTCCAACAGAAGGCATCTCATTTCCTTGGTATCATATAAGGTACCTTTCAGTTTTGTGAAAATCTCCTTGCCATATAGTCTCTTTTTGTGGTTGTAGTAGGTTCTCCTTGATATGTTCTTGTTTAGTATGTTGTTTATGGCATCAACAGATTCTTTTTCTGTCAAGCCAAAGTTTTCACAGCCTTTTATCAAATGCAATAGGAATTGCTGTTCTTTAACGGATGGATTTTTCATACATTATTTAATAATTGTTACTATAAATAATATTTAAGGTTCTGAATAAATCATCATGGTTTTATTAAATTCAGAAATGGTGGAATTATTAACCCCTATTCATATACCCATTATCTACAACAGCTGGTTTACACAAGTTCTGGTGATGGTAAGGATCGGTCCCTCTGTCACTTACCGGAATAATTGACCAGATGTTATCAAGGCGTTTTTCAAATGCTTTTGCTGTAGTTGAGTTGTCCATTGGCTATTTCTTGTAACAGGTTTTAATAAATCCTTAAAGGTAATTCAAAGATAAAAAACTAAGATAATGCAAAGGAAAACTCTTGTTTTTTCTGTTTCATTTGTAGTGGCATTAGTTTCATTAATCATATTTGCAAACATTGTATTTACTTTCACTTATGCTCAGGGACAGGAATCATATCAATTTGTAAAAAGTTGGGGAGAGTATGGTTCAGATGATGGAAAATTTTATGAACCCAATGGCATAGCTATTGACTCATCTGATAATGTGAATGTGGCAGACTCAGGCAATGACCGCATACAAAAGTTTGACAATGAAGGCAATTTCATAACAAAATGGGGTTCTAAAGGTACTGAAAATGTTCTATTTTGCAATTTTTCATTTTATATGAGATTAATCATCATTAAATCACTCTTTGTTCTTTCTTAGATGTATTGCATGGTTATTTAGGCTATACTTTTTCCCTTGAAAGAAGTGGAATACAATGGTTTATCTATAAGACCAAATAGTCTTGTGATGCTCCCCGTTATTTTCTGAGAGATTTTACATCCAATGCAAGGCAACAGAGATATTTCGCTTTTTTGATGCGTTTATTCGCAAGTTTTTCTTGTTTTCAGGGACAATAGTTATCCATGACCTATGTATTTGAAGCCAAAGTTAAGCAGGGTTTCATCTATGGTATGTTCTAAAACCTACTTTCTTTTTATAGAAACTTTTAGGTTTTACTTTTGAATTCCGCTCCAAATAAATTGAAACAGAATTTTATTTGATAAAAACAGATGATGGCCTTTTAGATGTTCCTCTTAACAACACACCCAAAAAGAATAACTACAAACCATAACCAATATATTCTGAATAATATGTTCCTTTTCTAAAGTTCATATAAGAAAAGGACAAACTGGACCTACAGGTATTTCCATATATGAATATAACGCTCTAAAAACGCATTATTATAACCTATTGCTTATGTTAAAATGATGGAATTTAATAATAATAAAGCAATTTGGATTTAAATTGGATAAAAGTATTTATACATCCTCTACAAACCTGTTTCAATGCATAATAAACAATTATCATGTTGTAAACTTTTCTCTGGAATTGCTGTCTCTATTGTATTGGTAACATCACTATTTGCCCTGGGCATCCTAAATTCTCCAAATGCATCTGGAGTAATGACGGATAACAAAACTGGAATGATGACGGATAACAAAACTGGAATGATGATGGACCCCAAAACTGGAATGATGATGGACCCCAAAACTGGAATGATGACAATGATGGATAACAAAACTGGAATGATGACAATGATGGATAACAAAACTGGAATGATGACAACAATGAATACTCAAACAGGCATGATAGAAAACAAAACAGATATGATGATGAAGATGGATTCTAATACTGGAATGCCCATGATTGACAATAAAAAAACAGGAGAGATGATGAATCCGAGTACTGGAGAGATGATGAGTAAATAAATAGTAATTAGGTCTTAATTTTTTTATTCGCGATATTGGTTTTGATATGAAGTAATATTATTTCAAGTTGACCTGTAAATTAAATTTCAAATAGAACCTAACGGTCCATTTCATTTTTAGACAAAATGTCTACAAAAAATAGAATTATACTTATTTAAATAAGGCATATTGCTGGATAGATTTATTTTATGAACACATATAAAAAATAATAATCATGTAAACAAAATGATATTTTCTAAACTATATCTATAAAAAGAACCTTTGAAAAAGGATGTTACTTCCTACATAGAAAATTGCTAACAAAATGAAATAAAGTTGGATGGCATTGACCTTTTAATTTATGAACATTCAATCTAAAAACCAAAATAAAATAAACAATGTCGGTATAAGTAATCAAAATGGTTTTACCTACTGATTTGGAATATTGTTAAAGTTATGGATTATCATCTTTTGAGTTCTTGCATGTTCTAAACCAACGTCTGTGCATATAATATCAATTCTTAACTAGTGATGTTTCAAAAAATGATTATTCTTATTATAATATCAAATATTTTATAGGATAATTTATTACAATTTTTTAATTATCGCGTATTTAATTTATAACCAGATTCATATACATAACATGTTTGGTCTTAACAATTACAAAATTATTTATTTATAAATGAACCTATTTTTTTGATAAATTAAATACTAGCTAGTATTATTAAATTTATTTTAATCTATCTGTTATTTAATTTAATTTTTTAACGAATATGTTGAATATATTATTTTTATTATTTACTGCTCACCTCCAGTTGAGATCGATAACTGTTTTTATAGATACTAATTCAAAATTTATCATATGTGATATGATCTACTATTGTAGAATAAATTTTGCTAAATGGAAAATCTTTGGTTCCAATTTATTGTAATTCTTCCATCATTTTGTAACAAACCCTCAATTCTATTTCTGTTCTACAACTAAACAATTTTTTCATTTTGTCACCTGCTTGCCTCTTACCGTTATCCCTTAGCCATATCCATTTTTAACAGATATTCGCGGATTCATCAGCAATGTCTAAATCTGGACTCAATTTGGATGTAATTTGGATATTAAGATAATACAGTCCAAATGAAAGGTTATTGATGGTGGAGGTAAAAATGGTGGATTCTTTAGAGATAAAAGGAGAGTTGTTTCTTATTACTTTCGTTACAATATTATTGTTCATGTGTTTATCCAATTGGAATAGGGATGTCTTTGGTGATACCAATTGTATTGCAATAGGTGAGTGATAAAAAACGAATAAGAATAAACTTGTATTCTTGATTGGAATGGCCGTGATTACACTAATTGTCAGTAATTCAACATATTTTTCAGGTTATTCTTTCGGTGGAGATAGGATCAGTTCAGTGAAAGAAATTATTGAAAAGGCCATGTCAATGACACAAACTGATGATGAAAAAAAGACAACAGACAAGTCACAATTCAAACTGGCACCTGAATTCGAAAAATCTGGCGAAAGGGTAAACATCAATAGTAACAGCAATGGTCCGCAGCAGCCGATAACAATGGCTAGTTTAAAAGGCAAGGTTGTTCTTGTCAATTTTTGGACATATAGCTGTATCAATGTCTTAAGGACCCTTCCTCACCTTATGGACTGGGATGCAAAATATGCCGATAAAGGATTAGTAATTGTTGGAGTGCACACACCCGAATTTGAGTTTGAAAAAGATGTTGATAATGTTGAGAAAGCAATACACAGGTATGGCATAAACTATCCAATTTTACAGGATAATAACCATAAAACTTGGAATGCATATGCAAACAACTATTGGCCAAGAATGTATCTTGTTGATGATATTGGACATATAAGATATGACAAGGTGGGTGAAGGGGATTATAACCAGACTGAAAAGGTAATTCAATCTCTGTTATCGGAACGAAATACCAAACCAACGGTAGAGCCCAAAGAATCAGATATCGCATATTCTCACAGCAATAAATCATCATTACACAAACCTAACAACATAAGCAGTTTCCTTTCACAATCAGTTGACTTTTCAAAAATTAAAACTCACGAGTTGTATTTTGGACATCAATCACCTAGTTCGTCATTGGGAAATTCAGATGGTTTTCATCCTGGAAAAAACGTGACATACACTATTCCCCCCAAATCAAGTATCAAGCCAAATACAATATATTTAGAAGGACAATGGAAAAACAACCCAGACAACATGGAATTTCAAGGTGACACTGGTGGACGCATTATATTAAACTACACCGCCAAATCCGTGAACCTGGTAGCAGGGGGTAAAGGCAATGGAACAGTGTATGAAGATGGTGCTTTCTTGTCAAACAATTCAAGGGGCATAGATTTAGGAAATGACTCCAAATTTACAATTGATGGGCCAAGACTTTATAATATTGTAAATCACCAATCTTACAGCGGCAGTCATTTACTTGTAATCGATGTCAAAGGAACAGGGTTTCAAGCATACACATTTACGTTTGGATAAATAACTAGCGTACATTTGAAAGATACTAAATACCAACAAGTAAACATCAGGAACTCAATTGTTAAGAAGTCTAGCTTAAGATTCACTTTAATTTTTTATCAATAATTGGATATATTTAACGTATTCTACAGACAATTAATCATTGATTAAATCAAATCATAGTCAGTTGTTATCAAATTCCATTTTGCATAGACACATGTAGGTCGTTTTACAAATGTAAACTAGCTTCTATTTATATCTCCAAACCATTTTGAGACTAAACAAGAAAGATATGAAAAACAATGATAATAAAAAAGTCATGATGATGACATTGCTAACAATCAGCCATCAAAAAAAGATAACACAAGCAAAAACACCAAAAGAGTAAAAATTGCTGCTGTTGCTATTGCTGGATTAATCTTTGTTTTGTGTATGGGGTTTGTACAAGTTTCCGCTCCAAATACCAATGCTCAAAATGTTTCTCAACCCAATGTGAATGCTAGCAATACCGCCTCTACGGAGCCGATTATAATGCATATACATCCAAGACTGAATGTCACCATAGATGGAGATAAACAAGTAATACCGAGCAACATATGAATATCTCCAGAGCTTTGGAAAGACCATTCCTTAGACAAGTATGGGATGCAAGCAATGCCTGAAATGTCAATGGCAGGAATGGCTCCATTACATACCCATGATGATACCGGTATTATACATGTGGAATCAACAATAAATAGAAACTATACGTTAGGTGAATTTTTGAATATATTGGGAAACTTGGATGTTAACAACATGGATGTAAACATGGCTATAAATGGCAAACCTGATTCTAATGGCAATTTTACAAACCATGTTCTGAGAGATGGGGAGCAAATTAATTTAGATTTGACCTAAACCTCATAATAAATAATATTCCATTACTTTTTTAGAGGATATTTTCCACTGAGCTTTTTATAAAGGTCGTCTCCACAAATCCACGGAAAGTCCGGTATTCCCACAACTTTGATTTGACCATCAATTATAGTGGTGGGAACTGCTCTTACATCGTACTCTTTCATCTTTAACTTGACCTCGCTAGTCATATTGTTAACATCATAAACTGTCTGACTGCAGCCTTCACATTTACCTATCTCAATATCATCAGTAATATGCCTGCATAGGGGACAGTTAGCAGAGAATATTTCTATGGTGTGATGCTGCTTTACCATAAACAAATTAACTCAAAGCATGATTTAAACAGCATTGTTTTATTGATGATATTAATGATTGTATCAGATTATAAAAAGATGCAAAGTCAACTCACATAGTTTCTTATAGCACATTCAAGTTTATTATGGAAACCTTGAAACACATATAGTCATTCTTAAAGAAATCAAATCGCGTTCTTCCTTCCAAGGAATTACTGATCAAACGTTTATTATGTATATTAACGAATTAACCATGTTCAGCTTTTATATCGTTACACATTTTGAGGACCATAAGATTTTAAAAATAAACTATGAATTAACATCTGATGCAATGTTCTCCTTATCTTTTAGAAGTATATTTTTATAATCGGATACCTGTTTACCATTAACAGTAGCTTTTACAGTTTTGTCACTAAAGTCTACACCCTGTATTTTGAAAGACGTTGATTGAGAATGCGGTGAATGAAAACAAAATTACTTAAAATCTGTCTATCCAACTAGGTGGAGGACATATGGACACTTTCCTTTCAAACTCAGTGGATCTTTTAGTGTTGTAGAATAAATGCTATCTATTTTATCATAAATGTCGTCCTTATTCATATTATTAAAGAAAGCTCTTTTCTCATTAAATTCTTGAAACTTTCGGCATAAGTCAGTTGAATATATCAACTTACAAATTTTTCGTTGTAACTCAACTATAGTATTCTCTTCTCTCCCTATAGCAATAACTATTTTATCTGGATTATCTAATGAGTCTGTATTATATGTAAAATATAATATAAAATATTTATTATGATATCTATTTCTTACTATACTGCGTGGACCTCTTATTAATCTCCGACAATCGTTATTCATTCTAATATTGATTTCTTTATATATCTCTGAGAATAACCTTTCATTATAGGTATTTCTTATTCCTTTATTTTCTAAAGCAGGATTATCATCCAGAACATAATCATCCTTCATTTCATCAATTATTATGCCTTTAAATTGCTCCTGTATCTCATCTAAATTGTCTAATATTCCTTCAGATTCATATGGATTACTTATAATTGAATTCCAAGTATCGGGATAACCTGTTATTAGATGGCTTTTGGCTATTTCTAAAAATGACATCTCAGGCTCTTGATATTTTTTAATTATAAATTCATTGATGGAACCAAAAAGATTGGAATTTTTTCTGCCATACCCATCCCTTATAATTTTTATTATATTTTTAGAATGGGTGGCATATTCAATAAAAAATTGTAACGGGTTTTGCGCAATTTAGAATTAAGACTTAGGATTTAGAGATAAGACTTAGGATTTGGAAAAAGACAGGTATGGAAAATCCTAAATATACTCCTTGTTTGGTTACCTTACCAAGTGAATATGTAATTATTAATAAACCGACTATTATTGAACCAATTTGTATTCGAATAGTTTTTTCCATTTTTTAAATACTTAAATTTACCCAGTTATTGAACATAAAAACCATCCGACGGTTTTTGACAGCCCTAATGGGTTTGGGCGATCTGACGAAGAGTTGAAAGAGCATATCATAAACAGTATTATAGATTAATGTTGCATCGTTGCCATGGACGTATTATTTAACGACTGACTTGACACAGTGGGTTCCTGATGGTTCATAGTTGTTGTTTCAGTTGAGTTAGAACTATTGATTCCAACTCCACTAATTAGCGTTCCAAACATCTCGTTTGGGCTAGCAAAATGACCTTTCGTTTTACCTACATCAATTGTGAGTCCCAATACCTGCTTGCCCATTAGATGAACAATCAGAGGAACCTGGTTGTACTCCAATCCGTTAGTGGCGCGGATATCCGCTATTCCAGTCACAACTATATCATTATCTGAGAGGATAACATTGTTGGAAGAAAAATTGTTGATTGCATGGTTATGCGAAAGACTTCCGTCGGGTTTTATCATGGTAAAGTTGGCCAAGAAATGTGCAGTACTATTTTTATCTTTATCATTATCATTGCCTGTTTGATTACTATTATTTGATGTTTCATCAATAATCTGCAAATTCCAATATCCGCCTTGAATCCAAGTAACAACCCCATCTTTTATTTGATTATTCGCAAAATGACCTGCTGCGCCCATCCTAATTTCAGACTTGTTTTGTTGGTCAACGTTGTTGTTTGTTGGAGAACCATTTATAGAAGGTTGTTGTGCTTTTGCGTTCTGGAAAGGGCTACTATGCGATAAAAAATCGGTCACATCTGATGGCAAGGGTTGCAGGGTCACTAAAAATAAAAATCCAATGAAAAACATACCAAGTACAATATTATCTTTCAGTGAAACCATAGAAGAAAAACCAGTCATACACTTGTTTTAATGCTTGCAAGCAATAAATTCATTTACTTAATATGGTAGCATGGTTTTAAACCTATGGAGGATAGTGATTATACACTTTCATAATTAAGTCAGCTAGTGGATTGTATTTTAGAAAACTTTGCAAAAATTAAGTAGTTTAGCAAAAACCGGTTATAGGAAAATTAAGGTGTCCTGTGCTTTGGTAAGATGATTGCAGTCTTTTCTATTGTGCATGATTTAGCTGACCAATTTGGTATATTCAATTATGATAACCCACCATAGTTAAACTTCAGGGATTAAGATCTCAACCTTTTTGAAGCACATGATACCATACAATATTCGTTTCTCAAGGCTAATACCTAAAAAGTTATTAATATTTTTATGGAGAATACGATCTTTATAATATTATATAAAATCTAATTATTGACCAATTTGTATAACATCCTTTCGGCCTAAATTAATGTATTAGATTATAAGATATAAAAAAAAATTAAAATAAACAAAAATTAATAATTAAATCGATTGAACCCCTTTACCTACCAGACTCAAACCCCCTTGGGCCCATAAGATATCTCTTCTCTTTTATAGGCCCAGATCAGATAGTAAATATCGACAGATGAC
>JACDHC010000243.1 GCA_013821245.1 Candidatus Nitrosopumilus sp. | reverse complement strand
ACATTGGGCAACAACACTGCCACCACTGGCGATAACCTTATCTCCGTAAACCAAACCAGAGATCTGATTCCTGTTGTTGTCAATTTAACCAAAAACACCAACAACGCCACAGATACTGTATTAGAATAAGTTTTTGGAACCGCCCCTTTCAAATAAGGGGTTTGAAGAATTTTTAATTGTGTTGTTTGTGTGTATTTTGTATCATATTATAATTATCAAATCTTATTTTGTTTATTGTATGTTAAATCATTTTTTGTGTGCGTCAAGTACTCTGTACCTTATGTATTTATCCTCTAATGAAAATTTGGGTGGATGTGGGTCATTTGTTTCTATTTTGCATATTGGACAGATTTCCTTTAGAGTGTAATTTTGGCAGATTCTGCATTTTCTAATTCTGTGTTTCATTTCTTTTCTTTTAATTTATATGTTGGAGTGGGTTTTTTTGGATTCTTCCCTTGTGAATTTAAACGACCCGCCGTTTTTCTCTATATTGCTTTTAACTTTTTCTATTACTTGATTTAACACCTTTTCAGCGATTTTGAAATTTTCTGCGGTAACTGTTATCCTATATTTTGGAGCGCCAACATAGGTTATGTCAGTTTTTGCATTGTTTTTTGAGCCCTCTACGGAGGTCAAAATGTTTTTGATCACATCAATGCCATTGCCCTTTTTAACTATAATTTCAAGAACTGCCCTTACTTCTATATGTGGTATCTGAATTTTCTTGCTCTCATGTTCTATGGCCTCAATTACTTCTGGTTTGAAATCCATACTACTTAGTATTTCTGTCCCCTTGACTGCTACTGCTTCAAAGGCATCGTATATAAAATCGTATTTCTGAGTTAATTTATCACTTATTTCTTGTATTGTAGTTTGATCATAGCCTAATTTTGTTTTTATAATGTCCATAAAAGCTGATCCTTTTTCGTCTTTTTTTACTTCAATCACTTTTGATTTTTTTTCCTCTCCAGTAACTTGCTTTAAAGATAAATCTACTTCTGATCTTGCCTGATTAACTCTTATTACTTTAAGCACTGTCTTCTGTTTTAGTTTTACATACCTTTCGATATTTCTTATCCATCCTGTGGCTATCTCTGATATGTGAAGAAAGGCTGTAAGGTTGTCATATTCGTCAAGTGTTACATATGCTCCATGTCCTGTAACCTCTTTGACCGTAACTATTACTATCTCACCTACTTCAGGAAGTTTTTTTGTTTCAGAAACACTCAATATAATTAAACCATTTTGATAGATTAATTAGTTTTGCTTTTATGGTTTTAGAAGTCTATTCCCTTTTTGGCTCTGATGCCTTTTTTATAAGGGTGTTTCACTTCTCTCATCTCTGTTACAAGGTCAGCCAAATCTAATATTTTATTTGAAAGATAATTTCCGGTCAAAATAATATTTAGTTCTGTTGGTTTTGATTCCAACATGCTAATTACCTCGTTTTCTGTAATGAGGTTTAACTTTATTGCATAGTTTATTTCGTCTAGAATAATTGTATTGTATTTGTTAGATCTTATTTTTTCTCTTGCTATTCTTATTGCGTTTTTTGATGATTGTATGTGTTCATCAATTAGGTGATCATCATCAATTATTCCTACAAATCCTTTGCCTGTAACTATCAACTCAAAATAGGGTTTAAGTTTGTTAGAGCTATATAGCTCTCCATAATCCCATTCTCCCTTGATGAATTGAATCATGCAAACATTGTGCTCATATCCTATTGCTCTTAATGCAACCCCTAAAGCTGCTGTTGTCTTTCCCTTTCCGTTTCCATAATAAACAATGATCAAGCCGTTGTCTGTCATTTTATTGTAAACAAGAGTGTATTGCTTTCACATACTTTTAAAAGAATTGTTCTTGGAACTAACGGGTATGCTTATATTTTAAATTGGTGTTTGATTTTTTGTGGTTTTTGATTTTTCTTTTGAGGAACTTAATTTCATAGTTAATAATGAATGTTGCAGATTGGCTACTACTTCATTTAGGAATAAGCCTCATGTTGTTCCTGTTTGTTATATTTTTGTGGACGGCTGTTTTTTCATTTCTACCGATTACAATACAAAAAAGCTCAAAGATATCACCAACAATCCGTTTGTTAGCCTGGTTGTAGATGAATATGTGCCTCAAAATCATAAAGGCATAGTTGTTTGCGGGGACGTTGAAATTATTGGGCGAGGCGAATCATTTACAAATATTTACACAAGGTTCTTTAACAAGTTTGATTGGGTTAGAAAAGACCCATGGACTGAAGGTCAGGCTCCATTTTTGAAAATAAACCCGTATTCAAAGGTAAGCTGGGGTTTGAAAAACTAGTGGAGTTTAAGAACAAAATAGAGTACCTTGCAGGTGAGGCTTGCAGGATATTATTTCCAATTCCTGTTGATGTTTTCAAAGGTAATGGGTCTAGTATTTCTGTGTGTACTTTATCAAGCATTGGTCTTTTGATAAAAATTTCAAAGTCGGATCTGATGAATGACTTGTTGATTGCAGGTAGATTGCATTCTGAAAATAAGGGCATAGATAAATTGATAAATTTCTGTATCACCCATCCTGAACTTGAATATATCATACTGTGCGGAAAAGATACAGTTGGCCATTATCCGGGTAATGCATTGATTAATTTAATGGAAAATGGGGTTGATGGCAACGGGAAAATAGTAGGATCAATTTCGCCATCACCATTTATATGCTCTAGTAATGTGGATATCGAAAAATTTAAGAAACAGATAACCATTGTAGACATGAGAAACTGCGTCGACACCGGGAAAATCTCTAAAACTGTTTGCAGTCTTAAAGATTAACCATTCATTGAAACAGTAGGGAGTTTTGGGATTTTTGATTGTCCTCTTTGTTTTTTAACTGAATGATTTTGTCTCCTCTGTCTCTGTTTTGGATATATTCCCTGTAGTCCTCATCTATCTCTATTGCCGCCTGGAGTATTTTGCTTTTCATTGCATTGGATGAGTTGACAAAC
>JACDHC010000242.1 GCA_013821245.1 Candidatus Nitrosopumilus sp. | reverse complement strand
ACATTTTAACAGACAAAAATGGTATCCCAATTTCAGTTGTCATAACACCGGCCAACAGACATGACATAAAGGCAGTAACGGATGTCATTGACAACGCTGTTGCCAAAGGACCTGTTGCCTTTTTGTCAACAACAAAAGGAAGAAGAAGAAGAAGAAGGCAGCATCAGCACCTATGCCTTGACAGGACATACAACTCAAAAACAGCAAAACAAGCTATTATCAAACGAGGTTATGTTCCCCACATACCATTCAAAAGAAAGAGAGGCCAGAAAAAAGAGGCAGTGTGCAAAAAGAAATGTCCTTCTGCAAAAAACAAGCGATGGGTCGTAGAGAGAACAAACTCATGGCACAACAGGTTCAGGAAACTATTCACAAGGTATGAAAAGAAGGCAGAGAACTACATTGGTTTGGTTCAGTTATCATGCAGTATCATCATTTACAGAAAGATAATTTTGGGATAGGCGCTAAATATAAAACTATTGATAAAAAATTAAATAGAATCTTAATCTAGACTTTATAAGTTTACAGACATTATTGCATTGCTGTCATGTTGGTTGAGTTGTCCATTCCCATTGTCATGTTACTCATACTCATACTGTCCATTGGCATTGACATGTTGTCCATTCCCATTGTCATGTTATCCTGTGCGCCCACGGGTGTAAACATTCCTCCAAACAAAGATGCTGTTGCTGCTGCTATACTTAAAATTGCAAATAAGTTGAATCTATACATTCATAGTTATTTGAATATCATACTATAAATACAGGCATAAAAATAAGTAAAATTGTTTAATCTATTCACTTAAGAAAAACATTTAATTTTATGATCTTCAATTCGAGTTATTGATTTTAGTAAATAAACAGGATATATTGATGAACAAAGGTTTTGTACGCGTTACAATTTTTATAATACATAAAAAAGAAAAACGTCTTAAGATTGTTATCCTGTTTTATCAAGCGAAATCTCGTTTCTGAGCAGAATTAGATACAAATATGATATGCGATCCATTGAAAACATGCTGGTTCAGAGATGACAAGCACCAGGTTTCGTATACTAATTCTGCAACAATCTTTATTTTTATTACCTTAATTTTTTTGATACACTTTTATCTTGCAGTATAAAATGATATTACGGTCCTAAAGGTTGCACTCATCCAATTCTGATCCCAACAAGAAACATAAAATAAAGACAATAATGAAGAAATTATAGCGCCTAAAAACAAAAAGGACACTAATAAAAATAATGACCGTGGGGAAAGGATCCATCGACCCTTGTTTTAAAAGAATATTGCGGCATCTAATGTGTAATACCAGATAAGTGTAAAAGGGCTAAAATAAGATAATGAACAAACTATTGCTCTAGTTTAACGAATGTGGTAGATCGAAATTATTTTAAAGGGTTAGCCATTAGTAATTGATAATTGAAGTCAAAAAAAGTAACTAGCGCAAGTGTTGTCATTTTAGTTGCAATAGCATTAATGCTCACAATAAATTCATCTTTTGCACAAACTAGTAACAAAACGGACATTATTGTTGATGGTGAGAGAGAGGTAAAAAACTATTCAACAACGAGTAAAGAATCAACAATGTTAGAAGGAACAGGAACTAGTAAATACGGCAAATATAAGGTACAGGTAAACTGGACATCAGACTATACGGGCAGCGAAAATGTTTTTAATATTCATTTCCTAGACGCTAAAACAGGTATAGAATTACCGGGCCTGACGTATTCCGTAATGCTGTTCAAAGGAGAAATCTCATTATTAGACGGAACAATTAGAAAAAATCAGACTTCCCCCCAACAAATATACATGTTCAAAGAAGAAGGTATATACAACCTAAGAATTTCAAGCATAGACGGTACTAGGGAAAAGATTGATTTCCCATTTCAAATCAAATTAAGGCAGCCATAAATATATACTGCTTATTTCAAATTTTAAATGTAAAATAGGCATTGGGATTAAGCAAGATTTAGGTTTTAATTTTGTAATATTTTTGGACTTACAACTCCATCTTTGGTTGGTAACAGTAATAGCTTATCTTAAAGAACAATGATATAGTTTTAGATTTGGAAAAACAGTTAAATAGTTATAGAAACATTAACAGGTGATGTTTAACACTATCCGCGATGGAAAAAGTGCTGCAAAAAATAACGCTCCAATAAAAATAAGAAATGTTCTTTTAGGTGTTATGATTGCTTCAGTTTTTTCGGTATTGGTTGTAGGAGCTACAACCTCTCAATATTCTATAGCAACAAATGATGGAGATAATAAAGATAAGAGTCCAACTGACGGATATGATATACATGTCACAGTTAACAAACATGACAGCGAAAATCTAGAAGCAGACATGGATCACTATTGTAAGCTGGATACAAGAATAGTTGCAGTGTGTCAATTATATGATGGAGATGATGCTAATGCACAACTAGCACAGTTGGAATTTATCATTACTGACGCTCAATACGACAAACTTCCTGATAGAGAAAAACAAAACTACCATAACCATGCTGTAGAATTAACACCAGAAAGAGGCGAACCAGAGTTTGTATCTCTTCCAAAGGGTGTTGATGGTGCAGAGTTGTTAAAGACACTACAACAAACGTACGGTAAAGTAGTAACTGTATGGGATCCAAGCGACGATTTGCCTGATTATCCACCATATGTATTCCAAGTAGATAGTCCATTTGCTCTGGGTCAAGATGAGAATGATGACTTGGAAAACGAATGGGAAACAGCCGACAATTAACTCCAATAACCTTTCTTTTTTTTATTTTTTGTATATGACATTATTCAAAGTGCATTACTGCTACCTGATTTTTTATAAAAAACATCTTTAAATAAATAAAATAACTTTGAGCCTATCCCAAAATTATCTTTCTGTATATGATGATACAACATGAGAACTGTACCAACCCAGGATAGTTCTCTGCTTTCTTTTCATATCTTGTGTACAGTTTCCTGAATCGGTTATGCCATCAGTT
>JACDHC010000241.1 GCA_013821245.1 Candidatus Nitrosopumilus sp. | reverse complement strand
GTGCATATGATGGAATCTCTCTTGTGTTTAACTCAAGCCCCCCACTTGTTGATGATATTTCTCAGCTTACCGCTGAGCATCCCATTGAAGGTATTACTATAGGTGATAACATGTATGTGTTTTTTACTACTGATTTGAATCCAAATAGGAGAATTCTGCCACGGCGATCAGTTTTGACAAAATCTACTGATGGGGGATATAAATTTGGAAATTCACTCTATACTTTGTCCACCGATAAATTCATCCATATTTCAGCGCAAATAATTGATAGTGACAAAATTCATGGATTGCCAAAAACTAGTGGCAAAGGCCTGCTTTTATGGGGAACGGGAAAGTATCGTCAAAGTGATATTTATCTTGCCTATATGCCTTTAGACGAAATTACAGACCTATCCTCAATTAGTTACTTCGCGGGTTTTAACAAAGATTCGGGTAAGCCATTATGGCAATCTGATGAATCCCTGGCTAGACCTTTGTTTTCGGCTAGTTGTATTGGCGAATTATCAATTAGGTGGAATTATTATCTTGGTAAATGGATTTTGCTTTACAACTGTGACTTATGCAATACAAACGGCATTGTTGTTCGCTTAGCGGATGATCCATGGGGGCCTTGGACCGCTACAAAGATTGTATTTGATCCTGCTGACGGCTATGGACTTTTTGTACACCAACCAGGTCAAGACAACCTTGTTGATAAGGAAAGAGACGATAAAACTAATCCTTTTGATTTAGGGTATGGATATGGTCCCTATCAAATGGCTCCATATGCTACAGGTGTGAAGGGGCGTTATACAAAAATATACTTTACATTGTCTACTTGGAACCCTTATCAGGTAATACAAATGTCTGCAATTATTCTCAGTGAAGAGGAAGAAAAAAATCCCTTGCTCTATGCTTTAGATGTAAATGATAGAAACGATAGAAAGTATGCCTATGTTTCTGTATTCATAGCGCATCTTGCAAATACAAAAAAAATCAAGTTCCATAATCCTTTTGGTAATAACCCATTTATTGCAGATCATATAGAATGGGCGCAATTTCACACGCATTTGGAATTACGAAATGAGTTGAAAAAGAAAATGAATCAATTAATTACTAGCCTTGCTGCCGATATAGACAAAGCTGATGTTTTTACTGCGATTACTTCTGCCATTGTCAGATTAGGGTATGATTATAGTTTATTCAATAATGTTGTAAATGCTGAGATATATAGAAGATGGGCATTAGATGCTGTCCACACAGGAAATAAGGCCTTGTTAACCGAAGAAATAAACTTAAGAATAGATTCGGAGCGATTTTTGCCCGATCACGATCATCTTTGCTATGCGTATAGCTCTGAAGATTCAAATGAATTCAAATATGCCAGAATAAGTCTTTTGGAAGCACAGCTTGCAGAATCTGTTGATATGAAATGGGATTTACAGCATCAAGGGGCATTAGATTGCAATTCCCATATAGCATGGGCCAGGTTTAGGCACATAGAAGAGTTGCGGAGAGACCTTGTTTCCAAATTTAAACAGATGGTTCTAAAATTCAGATCTCCTGATGAAATTGCTAATGCCTATGAGAAGATAAGCAATGCAATAATGGATCTTTCAGATAAAACAATTGATTATAAAACAGATTCCAATAATAACAACCAATGGATAGTATCAATGATAAATGCCAATGAAAAAGATGTTGTTATAATGGAGATGTCTAAACATATCAATAAGGATAGCTTTCTTATGCCGCTTCCCACTAATAATATTTCTTTATGAATATTTAATGTGGTCTATTTCTTATTTGTTTACAACTTAATGGATATTATAATGTTGACTATTACACGGTCCAACAAATAATCAATAAGAGGTTATGTTTATGGGATTATAGTAATATTTTGTGTATTAGAGTTTTATAAACTTTATAAACAAAACGAAAAGTAAATTCAATACGACACACAATTGATAATATGGAATATGATTTTTCAAATAAAGTTATTGTAATAATTGGGGGGACCGGCGCGTTAGGAAGGGTTTTGACAAAATCTTTTTTAAATTACCATTCTAAAACAATATTCATCACATATAGATCGGAAAAAGAGATGCAGGAATTAAAAACAGAACTGGATATTTTATTAGAGCAACCCCTAAAGACATCAACAACAATAGAATACATAAAAGTAGATGTAACGAATGATAAAGAAACAAAGAGATTGATTTCAAATATTGTTAAAAGGCATGGTCAAATTCATATATTAGTTAGTGTAGTTGGAGCCTATATTGGAGGTAAAAACGTTACTCAGTTAGATGAGTCAGAATGGGATAAAATGATTAACATTAACCTAAAATCCGCATTTTTAATCAGCAAACATGTTATTCCCGCAATGGTATCAAATAATTATGGAAAATTAGTTTATATTTCTTCTAGAACCGGTTTAAGATCCGATGGGTATGATTCCGCCTATGCCGCATCAAAGTCGGGTTTGATTAGGTTTGTAGAGTCAGCATCACAAGAAGTAAAGAAATCAAATATTAATATTAATTGTGTATTGCCAACAATACTGGATACAGAGCCCAATAGAAAAGAAATGCCTAATGCAGATTTCTCTAAATGGGTAAAGCTAGATGATTTATCTAAAGTGATATTGTTTCTTTGCTCGGATGATTCTAAAATAATAAATGGAGCTTCAATACCTGCATACGGTTTACTGTAAATAAAACTAATATATTTTTTATCAATGTGGAACAACTATTGTGTGCTATAAATAAAGAAATGCCTTTGCCATTGTTTGGATTCCATATTATTTGAGCTTATTTATATCAATAAAAA
The DNA here is from genome assembly GCA_013821245.1 of Candidatus Nitrosopumilus sp. Classification (GTDB taxonomy): domain Archaea; phylum Thermoproteota; class Nitrososphaeria; order Nitrososphaerales; family Nitrososphaeraceae; genus Nitrosocosmicus. The sequence goes on along the minus strand of JACDHC010000241.1, from coordinate 189 downwards.
ATTTTTGTTTGCCTATTTAAAAAATTATTTCTTTTAATGGCATGATGAATATGTTGTTGTCACCTTATTCTCTATGCTCCATAATGATCATCTCTATTTCGATTTTTTTTATTTTCTTTTAGAATATTTATTTCTCTTATTATTTCCTCAACATACTCTTTAATTCCGTCTTGATTGTCTGAATCAATG
>JACDHC010000064.1 GCA_013821245.1 Candidatus Nitrosopumilus sp. | reverse complement strand
GTGACCAAACTGTTATAGCTTTCACTGTATGGTCTCCATGCTGATTGAAGTGAGCTTATCACTGCTTTTTGAGACTCTATGTATTCCTCTGAAATCTCTTTGGCTGTTTGCAGTGATTGTTCTTGGTAACTGTTAACAATATTATTGTAACGTGGTATTTGGTTTCTTGACTCATCTATTGACCTGTTGATGTTGTCTTTGGTTTGGTCAAGTGACCTGTTTATTGACTCTTTGATGTCATTGGAGTTTTGGTTGTTTTGGTTGCTGTTGTTATTTGCATTGGTATTGGTTTCATAGGAATATTTAGTGGTATTTGCATTGTTGTTGTTGTTGCTTGTTGTTGCTGAATTGTCAGATTTAAATGTCATCACTATCTATTAGTTAGCATACTATATAAGTATTGGTATTTTATGGAATTTAAAACCTTTAAAAACCCTTCAATAACTTCACTATATTTGCTTTTGCATTGGTTTGATAATCTTGATATTCTAACGAAAAAATATTTGCGAACTATCTTGGATGCATTCTAGCATGTCATAAAAGTTCAATTAGTATCTGTATGTTTGACAGTCTGAAGATTCTGGGATTATTTACCTTTGTTCCTATTTTTTTGATATTATAATCCGCGATGGTTTATGGTATCTTTTTGCCGTTCGCGCATATGCGCATTCTCGATTGTGATTATGGGGGTAAAAATCAATGAATACTTGCTTGCAGCCATGCATTGTTATTATGCATTAGTGGAGACATAGTATCTATATTAAACACTACAATAAAACCTATCTTTTTGTATTATTCTTGTTTTTTATTACCTTTTTGCGACATTTCGTGCATATCCCTAAGATGGGCATGTTGATATCCTTTTGGTGAAATTTTTGTAGACCTCATTATTAATACCAAACCTGTAAACCCACTGAATCAGACAAAATTTTATTCTAAAAGATAATATCAAGAGCAATCTAAATATTTACAAAATAAGATGGAATAACTTCAAAAATTTTAAAAATATAATATCATAAAAAATGGTTTGTCTTGTTTTAACTCTATTCTTTTATACTATATTCTACCTATAATGGTTATGTCGGAAATAAAAGAATCTATTGAAAGTGCCGGAGAAAAGATGAAGAGAGGTACAAAGAAGACCGGAAACAGGATGGAGGAAGGAGCCGAGGAAACAAAAGACAAGATAGACTAATCAGTCTATTTTTTTTATATCCCTATTGATCATACATATTTTATATAAAATATAATAGATTTATTTTAATTGCTATTTTCTTTAATGTTTTTATATCTCCATAAATGCAGTCCTGTGTGAATTTTGTTTAATTTGGAAATGGCATTAGATAAAATGATTTCACATTGCTGCTCCTTTTTTAATATTTGTAATTCATTTTTCAGTTCTTCAATTTGTTTTAACCATTCGTCTAAAAGTTGTTTTTCTTCTGCTGAAATGTTATTGCGAATATTTTGGGCCATCTAGTTTGAGTATGTTTACTTGGTATTAAAATTTTGATAGATTATGTTTTAAAACCTTCTGTTGTCAATTGTTTTGGTTCTTTTTCCTATCCATTCTTCAGTTGATAACATCCTGTTTTAGCAATATTGTCTGCATCCTCTATGCAGACGTTGAAGATTTCACCACATATTGCAAAGATAGTAGGCATAACCAATTTTGTATTACATTGACCATCTGGGGACAAATGACTATCGTCATACTTGGCATTTTAAGTGTCGATGTACTTCCACACGATTAAATTTTCATTATTTTAAAACAAATTGCTGCCATCATATAGTTATCGTTCGTGAATGCTATGGTATTATCATTTGGTGCTTTAACCGGTTGATTAGATTTGTTCTGAGACATTCGCACTGTTTGGATTCATTACACCCACACGGCGATATTATCTGATGGTTTTTCCTGATGGTTAAGAATTGAAATAGAGTTTGCTAGTGATACAGTATTTAACAATATTTCAACAATAACGATAAAGATAAATGATAATGCTATTTATTGTGTATTGTATTTGTTGACTTCAGTGTATTAAATGTATGATACATCTAATTTCAGTGTGTATTTCAATTTATAGTTTCATATTTTTAATAATATATGATTATAAAGTTATAGTGTACTTACATTGATTGTTCTATAATGCACTGACAATAGTTTTAGAGGTAATAAACTATTGGAAATTCAAAACAGTAATTACCTTCTATTGTGTTTTTTTTGGTGTTATCGTTCTAATGCCCTTTTTTTCTTTATTGGCATTGAGTATTTTTTTATAGATGTCTATGTGTTGGTCAGCAATGTTATCCCATTTTAGGTTTTTACGGAATTTCTCCACATTGGATTTTAAAGATTCATAGTTTTTGTCAACAATCTTGAGGCCTTTCTCAAAACTTTTGGCATTTCTCTGGGCAGCTATACCTAGCCCTACTTTGGAGAATTCTTTAAAAAAGGCTGTATTTGAGGCCAAAAACGGCTTTCCGTGTCCTATGCCATCAAACATGGTTCCTGATCCGGAGATTGCCTTGTACGGTAAAAAAATGATGTCGGATGCAAAAAATAGTGTTGACAGGTCTTTCTCAGATAGATAATCCATTTCCAGATCAATAATGTTTTTTTTGTTGTTTAGGTTTAGGTCGATTGTCTGGTTATTATAGTGGTTTTTGGAGTGGTTAACTACTACTTTCCAGCCATCGGGTATCTCCATTTTTTTTAGAATATTCCAGCCTTTTGTTGCAGTTAGGAATCCCTGCACCAAAACTATTTTCTCATTTTCAGGTAGGGACAGGCTTTTTCTTGCTTCCTTTTGTTCAATCTCAACAGATTGAAAAGGCTCCGCTCCATGATAAATGACATGACTACCCGGAATTAATTTTGTCATGTAATTGGAAAGTACTATTCCAGCTGCGCTTTTGAACATGGCATAAGAATTGGCTCTACGGAAGGATTGGTAGTTAATCAGGTGCTTCCAATACTCATACAGGTATTTCAGGTGAAATGTGTCTTTTCCCTCTATAAGTGTGGATTGCATCCACACCTTAAACCAGTAAGCCGTGTGAAAGGTTGAGACTATTGGAACTTTGCAAACAGAGTAAAACTTGTCTATACCTGTTTTTGTTCTGTTTGGAAAAAAGGGATGAAGCTCAAATCCATACAATCCGTGCTCATGCTGGATGTGAACTATGTCAGGTTGCAGTTTTTCAACCAAATCATATAGAACCTCTGAATTGTTTTTGGCAAATGGTGATAATCCCTTATAATCACCATCCCCATCAGAGTTAGAAATAACACTAATTTTTATGTCCTTTGCACGCAAAGCCTGCACCAAATTGAAGGTGTATCTTCCTATTCCCCCTTGCATGGGGGGGTACTCTGTGCAGACCATGAGAATATTAAAATCGCCTTTTCTTCCTTCCGCCATGACTATTATATAACATAAAAATTAAAATATCTATAGTTTTAGATAGATATTTTCATGCGGTGAAATATTTATACCATTTAATATGGCAAACTATTGGTTATTTGTCATCATTTGGATAACTGGAAAACTAATCGCTATTAATGTTGTCATAGTTTTTCTCTAAATTTGTTTACAATACACAACGAGTGCTCTATAATGTGGAACAAGGTAATTTGTTTTTACTTTTGTATCATTTAAGTTTTAAAAATACTTGGCCAAAATTTCATTTAATCTGGCCTTCTGATTTTCGTAAATACTTTTGTATTCATCACTATCGACACTCTCCTTTCCTAATCTCTTAAATTCTTCCATGGGTTTTTCAAATTCAGAAAATCCCATCATTGATTTTGCAAACCTATTTAGAAGAAAGAAGATGGTCGACATCATATAGTTTAACTTGTCACTTTCAAATTCTGTCCTTGTTGAAGGTGGAAAAATTGTATCTATATACATCTTGATTCTTTTGCACATTATTCAAGACAAGGTGTGTCGCCATTGTTACATTCCTGTACTTTCTTTGCATGACTGACGAAACATTTGTAGATGTTTGTTGTATATTGAGACATACCATTGTTATCAATTAACTATATTTTTTTATAAATTTTGGTATATCTGTTGTATTGTATTTTATTATTATATGAGACAACAATAATAATAGAAAAAAAAGTTGAATTAAAATAATTGTTTTATCTAATTGAGTGGGTTCATTTGTTCGAGTGTGTCACCTATGACCGGAACCTGACTTAATGGTCCACCATCGCTTGTTGTTTCATTTCCTGCCTTGACTTTAACTTCCGTTATGTTTACCCCCTTTAGTTCGGCTCCTTGAATGTCTGCTCCTGTAATATTTGCGCTAGTGGTTTTACCTTCGGATATTGAACCACCAGTTATTTGCCCTTTCGTCATGATACCGCTTGTTATTTCTGAGGAATTAATCTTACCGCCTTCCAACTGAGCCACTGAAGGTTTAGTTGCGTTTTGAAGAACTGCTGTTCCATTTGGGGCAGTACTTATATCGGCGTTGTTAATTGTAGCTCCGGTAATGTTTGCACCGGCTAATTCACCATTACTTACCGTGTCATTTTGTACTTGACCATTGGTTAGGTTTGCGGCTGTTATGTCTCCTTGAACTATGGTGCCTTTTGTTAATTGCCCTGTAGACTCTTGAGCTAAAGCTATTGAGGATGTATTTACATTTCCTAATACTAATCCTAATATGGCCACTGCAGAAATAATTAAAGATGCTGAAATGACTTTGTTGGTATTTCTAAAACTCATAGAACCTATTGTAAAACATGTTATTTAAAAGTTTAAATGACTCGGTAATGGACAAACGGTCTAACATCAAGTTGAAACCAGCCCATTAGTTATATTACTTCATTACAGTAGTAAACCTGACTGTTGTTTGTTTCCGTTTTTATTAGTGTTTGCTTTTTGAGATTTCTTTTTAGTCGTTATAATTTGGGAACATGATTGTGCTTGATGCTGCACTTTATTTAAAAAAACTAACAATCATAATTTTTTTTTGTTGCCATTTTGATAATCCCTTTATTTTTATAATAATTGGCAGAATAATTATTATGATATTTATACTATGTTTTACTAATAACAGATATGAGTTCTAGTATTGATTGGAATGATGTTATAAAGAAAGAAGCGCGAGGAAGTAATGATGAAGATTTAGGTGAAGTTCAGGAAATAACAAATGGTTATGTTCTGGTGAAAAGGGGTATAATAAACAAAGACAAGTTTTACATTCCACAAGATCTAGCAGAGAGCTATGATGGTGATGTTCTTAGATTCAGAATTTCAGAAGAGGAAGTGAAAAATACCTATCAGACAGACTCTCCTCCATCACAAGACCAATATTCCACCTCTTCCGCTGATGTGGAGCGCGACCAGGCATATGAAGAAAGGGGAACTGAAGAGGAGTCAACAATACCATTGACGGAAGAAAAATTGGACGTATCAAAAAGAACTTCAGAGAGTCAGACCACCGTTACAAAAGAGCCAATAACTGAAACCAAAACCGTTGAGGTTCCAGTTACACATGAGGAAGTGACTATTGAAAGGAGACCCGCAAGTGGTCAAACAGAGGCACAAACACCAGTTTCGTCTAAAGAGGATGTAACAATACCTGTAAAAAAAGAGGAAGTTGAAGTAACAAAGACACCTTATGTCAAGGAAGAAGTCGTAGTTAAAAAGAAACCTGTTACAGAAACAAAACAAGTTTCAGAAGAAGTGACATCTGAAAAAGTAAATACATCTGACATCGAATAAGAGTGGTATATTGTTTTTACTAGTTTAGTTATTGATAAAAACAATATAAAAAACAATAGGTTCGGATTATTGTATTTTTTTTTTTGAACTTTTACTTTTGGGTAGTATTAAAACAACGTTAGTTAATATTCTTTAAAGAAAAGCTGTCAATTCTATGGTTGCACACTTTTTAACATATAATGTGTTTCCAACGTAATATGGTTGCCTTTATAACTTTTGTTTTGTGTAATACTGGGAAATTCAATCAATTCTTCTATTTGGTATATTAATGGTTTATCTCTATTTTTTAAGGTATTTCATCAATACAAAAGCCGCCTTTTTGATTTGCAAAAATAATTGGGTTGATACTCAAACACAACACTTATACAAAAAAACACTAAAGACAATATTATATTAGTTGATGATTGTTATTATGGGCCTAGTGCCAACTTTATGCAGAACGAATATATCCATATATAATAGCAAAAGACAAAGAAATTATTCAAATATGAATTCGACACAAAATCATGGTATACTTGTAGTGGATGATTATAAGGATATCTCGTACCTGGTGAAGTTCCTATTGCAAAAGAATGGTTTTGATGTTTATGAATTCAATGATCCTACGCTGGCATTAGATTATTTTAAAGAGAATGCTAAAAAATTTGGATTGATAATAACTGATGTTATGATGCCAGGTATGAGCGGGATAGAACTTTTAGTAAAAATTAAAGAAATCTCACCTAATATAAAATCATTTTTGATGACTTCTTTTGAACTTGATGCAATCAAATCCGAAATTGTTAAAAATGCTCTAGAAATATCCGAAATAATCCAAAAACCGATACCTTTAAAAGAACTTGTAAGTAGTGTTAAAAAACACATAGAATTAAGTATCATATAACATAGTAACTTAATTAGTCTCTGATCTTGTGGTTAATCCATTCATACTGATTGTTTTATTTTGGAATTAACTGCATTGTTATCGTTTTTTAATATGTATATTGTATTACTATGCTAGTTATGTATATTGTTATTTTCATCGAAATAATAAATTAAACTTTATCCAGCTTCGTATTGCATCTGTTACGATTGGGTATTATTTCAACAAGTTGGCACTAGGATAAATTAGCATCATGTTAATATCTTGCGATAAAGAAAACAGATTGTGGTTTTTATAAGGGTAAAAAAAGTAAAGGGATTAGACTATTACTACCTTGTCAAAAGCCAATGGGACCCAAAAAGTAAAAGATCTACACAGCATACCATAAAATATTTGGGGAACCCATCCAATTTTACCATTGACGATATACCGTTAGAATACAGAACCAACCCCAAGGTAGTTTCCATGCTTTTCTCATCCCCCAAATAACAGGAAAAAAATTTGTTAAAGATAGAAAAATCAAAGAAACAGGTTCTCACAGGTTTGAAAAATGGTAAAGTAGATGAAATAATTAAAATCGCAAAAAAATACAAAGCACAAAAAAGTCTCGGGAAATTCTATGATGATGTGCTAAAGAATGCGATGTACGAAGTTGGATATTTATGGCAACAAAACAAACTAGACGTTGGCATGGAACACATTTGCAGTAACACCGCAATTAAGGCAATTGACAAAATTACCGAACCCTATAAAAAGCCTAGTGGGGCGTATAGAATTGTATTATGCACTCCACATGGCGAGCTCCATAACATATCCTGCAGTGTATACCATTTAACATATGTTCCTAAACCATCCTTAGTAAATAATTCCTCATGTTCAGACCAAACCTTTTTGTCCTAAAGTAGAGGGACACCTTTTCCTTAAAATCTTCAAACGATGAATAATGTTTCAGTACAAGCAAATCTCTTTTGGCTATATTCCACACCTCTTCTAACATCATAAACTCAGGGGACGCTGTTGGTAGGTATACAGGAATCAGAGCATCCTTGTTCTGTTCAAGATAATCTTTTATCTTTCTTGATCTGTAGTGAGGCGAAGCCTTGTCCATAAACAAATAGCATTTTGGAAACTTTGAGTGGATGGTCTTTAAGAAATTAAGAAAGGTGTCTGCGTTGAATGTATCATACTGTCTGAAGATCTGTTTACCCTCCGTGCTAACAGCACCAAAAAGACACGAGTGTTTATGCGAGCCTGTTATTCTCACTACTGGTCTTTTATTCGCGTCAATCCAGACCCTTCTTACCAAAGAATCGTAGAATAAAAAAGATTCATCTGTAGATACTATGGCCAAGTTTTCTTTTTGGCATCGTACATCCACAAGTATCTGGCGGGCCTTTTTTTGAATTCCTCTTTCTCTTCCCTTGTAGCGGTGTTTACATGCACCTTTCTTGGAACCTTCTGTTTAAAGCCCCATTTTCCAAGAATACGGTAAATATGATTATGGTGGTATTTGACCCCTGTCTTTTGTACTATCAGGTCTTCAATTTGCTTTGTGGTCCAGCCTTGATTGCTCTCCTTTAAAATGATCTTTATTTTATAACTTGCCTCTTCTGATAATTCTGGTCGTCTACCGCTTTTTGGTCTACCAATTAGTCCTTCTGGTCCCTCTTCTTTGTATCTTTTTAACCACTGAGAAGCCCAACCCTTACTTCTGTGAATATCTCCGGCTACATGAGCTGCAATCTTACCATGGTATATAACATTGAGTACAAGCAGCATCCTCTCCCTTACATTTACATTCTTTTCTATTCGATATGATCTTTCAAACGAAGACTTGGTAGTAGTCAAACTATGTAGAAAAGTGATAGGATTATCAAAGCTATAAACATTTGGAGAAAACTGAAAGTGGGCTAGAATCGAGGTTTATGTAAATATGTTAATTGGTATAATCGAGTCAGTTCTCTTAGAAAAGGGATTCAAAGTATACAACATATCTCCATCTGCTCCCACTGATTCAACCATCGCCTATATTAAGGATACAAACCCATCCTTGATATTAATTTCAGTAACTTTATTGGATAACATGGGCTCGGCAAGCAGATTGGTAAAAAAAATAGGAACGCATAATAATATACCTATACTAATAGGTGGATTAGCCATAAACAATAGCAGCGACAATGAAAGAAATAGCGTTGTATCTTTGAATCCTAATGTCAAACTAATTTTAAACTCCAAATTAGATGAACTAGTGCAAACCATTAAAGACATAACTAAAAACAATTGTAGGAAAGAGATTGAGTTGCAAACATGACTTAATAACTTGATTTTCATTTATGAGAGAATAAGTAACCAAATAAAAGATTAGCCTATAAAAATATCAACCATTGGATTGTTGTTCAATCCAAATAACCCGCATGTAACCTCCTTTTTATGCCGATTGTCTCCTAATTAATATTGATGATAATAATCGCAAACATATCTATTAAAATCCTTTAAATGATTGTATCAATCCGCTACAATAGATTGAGCATGTCAATAGAAATTTGACATGGAAAGGAATCAAGGTTATGTTACTATGGGGTTAAAAAAAGCTCACTTCCTACTGCATTTGCATTGTGTTGTTAGGTTGCAAAACCAAAAACAATGCAATGACATATTCACCATTTTATCTAGAATGTCACTTTTGTTATGGAAAATGGAATTCACATAATGCCTTCTGTAATGCATTTGAGGCGCTCAAATGCATTTTTTTTCATGGGAACTGGTATAAACCTGAATCCCTACAATTTCTGCGGCTCCATCTTTTGCTTTGCATTGTCAAAAAATACCTTGGAATTAATTTGGTTCTGTCATTGCCTTTAGTCCTGCAT
>JACDHC010000063.1 GCA_013821245.1 Candidatus Nitrosopumilus sp. | reverse complement strand
GTTCAGGAAACCCCATTAATTAAACACAAAATAATGATTCCATACGGAATTCATGGTCAACTACTTGAAATCAAAGAGGGAAAATATACCGTAAACGAAAATGTGGCCAAAGTGAGAACAAAAAGTTCAACAATGGTGGATATTGGATTGTCAAACTGGTGGACGGTAAGAATTCCCCGACCTGTTTCAAGGAAACTTCCTCCAGAGTCTCCTTTGCTTACGGGGCAACGTGTTCTTGACACCTTTTTTCCTGTTGCGAAGGGTGGCACTGCTGCTATTCCAGGACCATTTGGGAGTGGGAAAACAGTAACCCAACAACAACTTGCAAAGTGGGCAGATAGCAGCATAATTGTTTACATCGGATGTGGTGAAAGGGGAAATGAAATGACCGAAATCCTAACTACCTTTCCAGAACTAGAGGATCCAAAGTCAAAACGGCCATTAATGGAGCGAACAATACTTGTTGCAAATACTTCCAACATGCCAGTAGCGGCACGTGAGGCCAGTATCTACACCGGTATTACTATGGGCGAATATTATAGGGACATGGGATATGATGTTGCCTTGATGGCTGACAGCACTTCTAGATGGGCAGAAGCCCTAAGGGAAATTTCAGGAAGGTTAGAAGAAATGCCCGGAGAAGAGGGTTACCCTGCATACCTGGGTAGGCGTTTAGCAGAATTCTATGAAAGAGGTGGCAAAGCAGTTGTTATGTCTCCAGAAGATCGGGTGGGCTCTTTAACTCTGGTTGGCGCGGTATCGCCTCCAGGTGGTGATTTCTCTGAACCTGTTTCTCAGAATACACTAAGGGTAACGAGGGTATTCTGGGCACTTGATGCCAATTTGGCTTCAAGGAGACACTTTCCATCCATTAATTGGCTGACTAGTTATTCTTTGTACACTGATGATATGGTTGATTGGTACAAGAACAATGTGTCGGTTGATTGGAGCACCCTTAGACAGGAAGCGCTAGAAATACTACAAAGAGAGTCGGAACTGCAAGAGATTGTACAGTTAATCGGTTATGATGCATTGCCCGAACCAGAAAAAGGTGTTTTGGATACAGCCCGCTCGATTAGGGAGGATTATCTGCAGCAAAGTGCTTATGATGAAGTTGATACATACACTTCCATAAAAAAACAACATTTGATGCTGTCCACTATTTTGGATTTTGGTAGAAGGGAGTCTAACGCAATAAAAAAAGGTATTTTATCTTCAAAAATCGGATCTTTAGACGTTAAAAAATTGATATCCATGATAAAATGGACAAAGGAAGATGAGGTGGAACAGCAGGTTAAGGCGATAAAGGAGAATATGACTAAACAGTTTGACAGTTTGCTAAAGGAGGCGAATGGCTAGATGTCTAAAATATCTTTTAAAACCCTCTCCAAGATTGCAGGCCCTTTAATATTTGTTGAAGGTGTTAGGGATGCTTCATATGGTGAGATGGTGGAAATAAAACTTGCTAATGGCGAACTACGTGAAGGGCAGGTACTTGACACGCGAGATGGTTTGGCCGTAGTACAGGTATTTGGATCAACAATTGGACTTGGTTTGACTCGAACTTTAACAAAATTCCGGGGTGAAACCGCAACAATGTCCGTATCCGATGAAATGCTTGGTAGAACTTTTGATGGCTTGGGAAAACCTCGAGATAAAGGGCCAACAATTGTTTCAAAACAAAAGTTCGATTTGGTCGGATCCGGTATCAATCCTTATTCCCGAGAAGAACCGTCAGAATTCATCCAAACCGGGATGTCTAATATTGATGGAATGAATACGCTTGTGAGGGGCCAGAAACTTCCAATATTCTCTGGCTCTGGTTTACCCCATAATTTACTTGCGTCGCAGATTGCTAGGCAAGCTCGGGTTCTTGGAGCTTCTGAAAGCTTTTCTGTAGTCTTTGCTGCAATTGGAATTACAAGCGAAGAGGCAAATTTTTTTATAAAACAATTTGAGGAGAGTGGGGCACTTGGCCGAAGTGTTCTTTTCCTAAATCTGTCATCCGATCCATCCATGGAGCGTATACTTACCCCTAGACTTGCACTAACCACTGCCGAATTCCTTGCTTATGAGCGGGGAATGCATGTATTGGTCATAATGACTGATATGACAAATTATTGTGAGGCTTTAAGAGAGATTGCAGCAGCTAGGGAAGAAGTTCCTGGAAGACGGGGATATCCTGGTTACATGTACACGGATCTCGCATCAATTTATGAAAGGGCTGGAAAAATAAAAGGCAGGGAGGGCTCTGTAACACAAATTCCTATTCTTGCTATGCCTGCAGATGATATTACCCATCCAATCCCAGACCTTACAGGCTATATTACAGAAGGCCAAATAGTTATGAGCAGGGATTTACATAGACTGCATATCCATCCGCCTGTTGATGTTCTAACAAGTCTTTCACGTCTTATGAACCAGGGTATTGGAAAGGGTCAAACAAGAGAAGATCACAGAAGCCTAGCCGATCAGCTATATGCCACATATGCACAAGGTAAGGATGCGAGGTCTTTATCAGCAATAGTTGGAGAAGAGGCATTAAGTGATATTGATAGGAAATACCTTAAAATTGCAAATGATTTTGAAAGAAAATTTGTTAACCAGGGTGTAGATGAAAACAGATCAATTGAACAAACTCTAAACATTGGTTGGGAACTCCTAAGCGATATCCCGGATTCGGAGCTAAAACGCATCAAGTCTGAATTTATTACAAAATACAGGGCAACAGCTAATTCTGGCAAAGTGGAGGGAAAGGTGTAGAATATAGGATGTCTCTATCTTCAAACATCAGGCCCACCCGCCTTGAATATATACGCACAAAGCGACGAATTTTAATTGCACAAAAAGGTCTAAAACTCTTAAAGCTAAAACGTCAGGCACTAATTCTTGAATTTTTCAATACCAACAAGACTGCCGCAGCATTAAGAGGTAACTTGCAGTCTGAACTGGTAAGAGGATACGAAGCCATCAGAATGGCTGAAATGCTAGCTGGTTCGATGAGACTTGAGAATGAATCTATGAAGATACCTGAATTGGAAAACTTACACGTAATGTCCAAAAGCATTATGGGAGTCCATATCCCAAAGCTTATTGGTGGGCAAAGAGAATTACTTGAAGAATATTTGATCGAGCTTCCAACCTCTATAAACGAGGCAATAAGGTCTTATCAGAGAATCCATAAAATTGTGTTGGATATTGCAGAGAAGGAGACGGCGTTGAGAAAACTCCTTTTAGAAATTGAGAAAACAAAGCGAAAATCAAATGCAATAGAGAATGTTTTTATTCCAAAACTGGTTTCCGCTGTCAAATTCATTACTTTTAGATTGGCTGAGATGGAACGTGACACATTCATCATGTTAAAGACCGTGAAAAGGAAGATGGGTGAAAGGGAAGCAGCCGCAGAAGAAACAGAAGAAGAAAAAAAAGAAATCGTCGTTTCAAATGAAGGGGTGCAAGACTTTAAATGAAAAATGGCAATAAAGATAATGAGGGTAATAACGGAATCTTCATAAATGGTCAACAAAGGAAATTTTACCTGATAGGTAGGTCTTTTAAGATTGGGAATATAATTGGGACGCTCATTTTGGTGTTATTGATTGGCAAGTCCTTGCTGGGTGTATAGACATGGCTAGCACAAATTCACAAGAAGGATATATCAATTCTCTTAGACAAATCAAAGAAACAGAGGAAAAAGTACAGGGAGAGATAGCATACCATAAAAATCAAGTTGAACAGGAAATAAAAAATTTACAAGAGAGTTTGAAAAACGCAATCGAAATGTCAAAACGAGATGGTGAACAAGTGGTGGAAAAAAGCATTGAGGAGTCTAGGGATAAAGCTTTCGCAGAATCTGACCGGATCATAAAGGATGCAACAAATAAATCTAAATCTATTTCATTTAAACCCGATAAACAGACAATTCGGGAAATAATGGATATTCTGTTTTCTGAGGTAAAATAGGGAGTAGGAGATGTGATGTTCATATGAGCACGATATTAAAACCCGCCCCAATGGCTCGAATAGCTGTACTTGGCCTAAAAAAATACAGGCAACAGGTTATCTCGATTTTATATGAAATGAATGTTATGCAGTTAGAGCCAATATCCAAAGAAGCGAATTCTTTTCTTGCAAATGAACATGAAAGTGATTATCATAGGCAGGTGTCCGACCAGTTATTGCGCATTAGGGGTCTAATCAATTCACTACCGTCTACCGCTATTACAGGAAAAATTGGATTTTCATCAATTGATGAACTTATTCAAAAAGTAACATCCATAGACATTGACAATACTGTTGCTTCATTACAAAGACAAAAGGAAAGTCTTTTGACACAAATGAAGGAGACCGAAAACAATATTAAACTGCTTGAAGAGTATTCATTCTTTCCAGAGGATTTGGATCTTTTGCATCTGTCTTCCGCACGCTCTTTCTTTGGTCGTGTAGACTCTAAAAAGTTTCCTGAATTCAGGAGTAAATTGGAGTTGGATGATGAACAAATTATTTTGTATGCTAAGGAAGGTGATAAAATAACGCATTTTACAATCGTAGTTATGCCTAGTTTTCCTTCTGATGCATTTGCATCAATTGTCAATCTGTATCATGTTCACTTGGAAGCAGTCCCTAATCTTAAAGGAAAACCTGGTATTCTTGTACAGGAGCAAAAAAAAACCTATGAGAATCTCTCTGCAAAGATAAATCAAATTAACCATCAGCTGACAGAAATTTCAAAAACCCATTACACCTTTCTGAAAGGCGCAGAAGAACAACTTGACATGGAGAACAAAGAACTAGAAGTAATCAAAAACCTGGGGGTTACCAAAGACACATTTGCTATGGAGGGGTGGATTCCAAAATCAAAGATCGGTCCTGTAAACTCATCTTTTCTCAAACATACGGGAGATACTACGAGGATGTTTGAATTGGAAACCAAAGAAAATCCCCCCACACTCCTTGAAAACCCAAAAAGGTTTAGAATTTTTGAATCTTTTGTAAGATTTTATTCTTTACCGTCTGGAACGGAATTTGATCCAACTATTATTTTTAGTTTGATTTTTCCTATATTTTATGGTTTGATGCTGGGTGATGTTGGATATGGGTTGTTCATACTTTTGGTTTCTATATGGGTAATAAGAAGGGTGGAGGGCAAAAAGCGTGATATTACCATAATGCCTAAATTCCTAAGAAATTTTGCCAAGACCATATTAAAGCCCGTGCAGATGGTTAAATTAGCTAAAGCAATGATTCCAGGTTGTATTGTTGCTATAGTTTTGGGATTTTGCTTTGATCTCTATTTTGGATTTCATCTAAATGGCTATTTATTCTCTTATTTGAGCAGTTTTGGATTACCCATGCCATCAAATGGTGCGTTTCTTGATCCCCTTGGAACATTTGGTCTTGGTAAACTTTTGCTAATAAGCGGCTATGTGGGAATAGGTATGGTTTCCTTTGGGCTTGTACTGGGAATAATCAATAGCCTTAGACTGGGCGAGAAAAAGCATGTAATTAGTAAGGTGGGCTGGCTGTTGTTTGGCTGGGGTATTGTTCTTTTGGGCTTGGCACTATTACACCATGAAAACATAAACCCAATGCAAAATGTGATGGGCATTGTTTATCTTGCATTGATTTTTGCAGGTGTGGGTTTGATGTTTTTTGGTGAGGGACCTCGGGCTATCATGGAATTGCCCTCAATAATAAGCCACATTCTTTCCTACACTAGGCTTGTAGGGATATTGCTTGCCTCGGTTATACTTGCGCATGTAATTGACTTTATTTTCCTCAACACATTAAACCAGTCAATACCTTTTGTTATCCTGGGAGTTGTGATTCTTTTTGTGGGGCACCTTTTCAATATTATCCTGGGGGTTTTCGAGCCTGGAATACAGGGGGCGAGGCTGATTTATGTTGAGTTCTTCTCAAAATTTTACCATGGTAATGGAAGACCGTTTAAGCCTTTTGGAATAAGACGGAGATTCACCTATGATCAGTATAATACGGAAAAATAATGGTGGGGGGTGAGAAGGAGGCATATTTTTTTTATTTATTGGGATTGAGAATCATAAAGGTGTTTGGTGTAAACAATTTTTTAGATGAAAATTATCCTTTTTGGATTTGAGCACTTGAATTTCCTGGCGATTTCTTTGGTTGATTTGTCATTGATGGTTTTGATTTGAATGCAAAGATTAACCTCCACTCTCGATATAGCCTCTTAACTGTTTGGCTGGGCTATTGGAATACATTGGATGATCTGCAAAAGGTTGAGAACAGATTCTATGCAATCTATTCAATGCTATTTCTTTGTGACCTATATTGGTATCTGTTCAACAGTTCTATGTGTGAGGAATGAAATACGCTACATGCCCAAATGAGGAATTTTCAACAGTTAAAAGGAATGTCCTATGCTATTTATGAACATTGCCGACATAAACTTCTTTCAATTTTGCGATAACTAATACAATACCTGGTTAATGCATATGCCAATCGCTATTTAAAGCAACAGTTTGGCCTCTTTTTTTATCCCAAAGGCAATCATTATAATACATTTGTAGACCTTCAGATGCGGGGCCTTTCTGTTCTCACATTGATTCATTAAAAGAATGGTATAACCTTTGTCAATGAAATGGTATTCAACCTCAGTCCTAACAGAAAACAATTTTCTTAATCATCCTTATTGTCATCTATTAGCGTTGTGTCAACAACTTGACACAAAGAATCCCTAGTGGATATATTTTCTGAAAATTTATTAAATTATCTGGTTAGTCAAGACGACCGTTACAAATATATTTTGTTATCGGTTACCTTTTCAAAGTTGACAATGAGTCACTCAGAGTAACTCTCAAATAGATTATAGTGTTTCTGTAGTTATGATACATGGTTTTTACAATTGTGATGCTTGCAACCAAAGTTTTAGCATGAAATGGAATGCGGATCGCCATAATAAATTGATTCATGGTGATTTATCTGTTATTGACAATAAGGCAATTGAAACAAACCCTGGCCTTCAAAAAAAATCTATAAATCAGAATTATAAAAATAATCTTAAACAATCTCAGTCAACTGGGTTTATAGTAAAATAGCGTGGTTCTAATAGATTGTTTTCAGACAATTATGATATTGGGCCTTAGAGTCTCAAAATCATCAAAATATTTGGTCAATTAATTACGCATTTGAGGAATTAGAAAACCTATTGGAAAACCGTGATGGACTCGAAAAAGCATGTATCCTAAACCATACTTTTTTACATCCCTGAATTCTCATAGCCTATAAAATCTGTGAATGACAATCTAGCATAATATCTTTCAATAAAAGGAATAAGAAAAAAGTCAAAAGATAATCATAACTTTATAGTGTACTTCTCAATTCCATGTCTGACTTGTTTTAAAAAGGCATTATTTAAAACTGAAAACTACATATTGTGTTAATTTTTATTGTAATTAAATGACATGATGGTGATAAGATGCAGTTGCAAACATTGATGTTACGGAGTTGAAATTGGCCACAAAAATCCTAAAGATGTCCTTGTGTTATGATGTGTTGGTTATAAGACAAGGAACTAATCGCCATTGAAAGCGGAAACTCTATTCTCCGTGAGTTTCAATATTTCTATGTTGCTAAATCAATCTAAAAAAAATATTCTATTTAATTTAACCCTTTAATCATTTGTTTTTTTCCTTCATATCTTTCACTAAATGATTTGCTTTTGCCATGGTTACCTCTGTAATCCATTCGCATTCTATTTTCACCTTATCGTAGTGTTTTAATGCGGCCTCTGTGCCGGAGTGTTAACCATAAATGGATTCAAGCATGGTTTGAAACAAAGATCAACACTCACAATACATAGTTGCCCATTAAAAATAAACCGATAAAATAACAAATAGTATTAGTTATTGAATGTGTTGGTTTTTTATTGATGTTGATATGCTGATAGGTTGCCAAACTATTTTTTGTCTTTTGTTATGTATTCGGACTTTCTTTGCATAATGTTATCTAAAAAATATGGCGCAATTGTTTTGATATTAGTTACTTTTCCATCCCATTTTTGAACTATTTCGGCTTTAAAACTATTTTTTGTATTAATGGTTTCTGGTACGGTGATAAAACATGATTTTGTTGATATGCTATTGTAATTATTATTTTGTATTGAATCTTTTTGATGGCTATTTGTTGTAAAATATTTGGCTGCAAATCTTATAAATTCTGTTGTCAAATCCTGATTGACATGTGGGATGAACTCCTTTGATGGAGTGACAAACTCTAATGAATGTTTTTCTTTATCGTTTGGGTTGAACAACATCCTAACCGGTAAACAAATATGGTAACTATAGCCAGTCCAAATCACTGTGGGGATACCATGGGTTTCTTTTTCTATTTTATTTAAAGTTAGATTTAAAATATAATCTAGTTTTCTTTTTGGGTATTTGCATACACTGCATAAAGATAAATCTATATCAATAAAGAGAAGGCTTGGGGATAATTTATCCATATCTCGCTCTTCCTTCCCAAAAAAAGGATACCCGTTAATTTTGCATTCTTTAAAATCAGATTCTATAAAGTGTTGTAATATTTCTTCTTCATTGTTTATATAAACTGGATCCTTTGATTTCAACGTTGTTATAGCTCTTGGGAACCTATGCCCTTGATCACAAAAATGAGATAATATGAATTGCACGTTTTTCTTTATAGCATCTTTATGATCTGCTAACACCTTGTGCTGATCAACTCATTAAATCGATAGTGGTGGATGTATAAAATAATTATTGGTGACTGGATGTTTTCTACTTGCTTAAATCAAACAGAACCTCTATTTACAAGATTAATAAAGGTTGGTAAGGTAAAATATAATGTAAAATTAACATTATTGATGTTATGCTACATAAAATTTCTAATTGTTCCTGAGTTGGGCATTTTTTTAAAGGTTTGCGTGGATGTTATTCTCAAATTTTGGTTCATAATATAAAAAAATGGAACTTGGAAAGACTATGAAATGAAATTGTTAACAAATTTATTAGGTTGAACTATTGGCTATGGGAATTAAATCCGTAAATCTGTAAATGATAAATTGTGTTTACTATGTCTGTAAAGAGTACGAATAAAAAATAAACAAATATTTTTTTAGGGACGTTAATAAGGAAATGTGGTTTTACTGTGCTGTTTAACGTATATGATTTAACAAAGAACAATAAGAATGGCCAAATACGTTCTTCGACTCATTATTATGGGTAGTATGGGATATGGGATCATTGATGATGTTGCGCAAAACAAACTATCTGTAAATGATGTCTTATTCTAAAAAATATTATTTTTTTACTATACTGTATCTATATGATATTTATAATTTTTTGTATGCTGTAATGTTTCGTTTATTGCACTTCTGTTCTTGTTCCATCTGGATTATATCTATATACTTTTCCTTCTTCTTCACCAGCTGTTTTTTTATGTGCACCATCGCAGAATGGTTGATTGTTGGTCAATCCGCACATACATATCC
>JACDHC010000240.1 GCA_013821245.1 Candidatus Nitrosopumilus sp. | reverse complement strand
AAGTTTCCTTGAAACAGGTCGGGGAATTCTTACCGTCCACCAGTTTGACAATCCAATATCCACCATTGTTGAACTTTTTGTTCTCACTTTGGCCACATTTTCGTTTACGGTATATTTTCCCTCTTTTATTTCAAGTAGTTGACCATGAATTCCGTATGGAATCATTATTTTGTGTTTGATTAAGGGGGTTTCCTGAACCTCACCAATAATTTCACCCTGGGAGACACTTTCGCCATTTTTCTTTGTAGGAACAAACTCCCATTTTTTTTGCTGATCCAAAGCTGGAATAAAAATTCCCCTGCTGATAAAATCACCGCTTTTATTCCTTAAAACATCAAGTGGACGCTGAATCCCATCATAAATGGATGTCAATAACCCAGGACCAAGCTGTATCGAGAGAGGTCTTTTGGTATTGACAATCTTTTCTCCAGGTCGGAGACCTGTTGTATCCTCATAGACCTGGATAGTAGCTTTGTTTCCTTCAAGGCGAATAATTTCACCAAGCAAGCCTAGATCCCCAATTCGCACTACATCAAACATTTGTGCTTCTTCAATACCTGTTGCCACAACTACGGATCCTGAAATACGAGAGATAATTGCGTTTGAAATACTAGTTTTCATCTTGTTCATCTCCTTTTAGATATTTATCCCAAGCACTCGCTTAGCTAAAGAGGATAATGACTCCTCATGCATGTTTCCGCTTAGCGAAGGCATAAAGAGAACTAATGGGCGTAATGAAGCTTCAACTTTTAATTTAAATAATGGAGGAAGCGAGTCACGTATGAAATGGCTTGCAATAATCATCGCAAACTTGTGAGAAGAAAAAAGCATCTCTATGGTTTTGATAGCCTCATTGTTGTCTTTGCTAACTAAAAAGGTGTCATTGATTCCCAATAGTCGATAGCCTATAACAAGCTCTCGCTCGCCGATAACGGCAATCAAGTCTTTTGATTCTAATTCATGTTCTGACGACATATAACTTCACTCAAAAAGCAGCATAGAGTTTATGCGCTCCATCGATATACCATAACGCTTCCCATAGGCAATTCTCTTTATGTTATCCCATTCAAACTCTGCAATAATAATAAAGTGAAATATAAATCCAATTGAAAGTGAAATGCTTTTCAATTTTTGTACATATGACAAGCTTGTGAATTTATCTAAAGCGACTTCAAAATCGATAAGGCTATGTGTTTTTCTGTATGTTTCCAATAAGTCACCCAAATCAAGATGCTCTTCTATTCTGTTTACAAATTCTCCAGTATTTTTGGATTCAAACATATCCATTAACTCATTTTGGGATATATGCCCTCCCTCTATTAGGTGTCTACTTACCAGTTCCCGATTCAGGTTAGAGTCTTTGCATTTCAATAAGCTCATTATGTTCTTTTTGTCTATCTGCATTCTGAATAAATCGCGTATGATTGCCTCGTCACCTTGGAAAAACTTGAGTGATTCGATTAAATTGGTATAATAATACGCCACAAGGTCCAGCATCATGGGACTAAGATCCCCTGTTTTTTGAAAACTATCGAAATGCTGTAGAATTATTGTACCGTATTTATATTTCACAAGATAGTTTACAACACTTTCAAGATCAGGCTGCAACAAAATGATTTTCATTTCATCATGAGAAATATTACCTGCAGAAATGCCTGCGGGATAATTTCTGCTAGAGATCAAAAAAGGCTCAGTTTCAGTTATAGCACGACCAATAATCTTTGAAGAAAGGATTAGTTCTATGTTATATATGTCCCATTTTAATAGATACGATCTGATTGCAGTTTTTCCACTAAATGGTGCGCTCTCCAACACAATTTTGTTTATCTCGACAAGGTGTCGGTTTAAAGCAACCTCTAAAAGTTCTGGGGGCGAATAAAGATTTGAAGCTCTCTCTATCTCAGGCCCATACCACGTAGTTTGAAGTATCCGTGTCATTTCAGCAACATCTTTGGCTTTAACCAAATTTTGAATATCACCTTTGGACAGAAAATTAGCAGAGAGAGACTGCAATCTTCCAAATGAAGATGAATATGATGATGTTGTCATCTTTGCTGCATCATCCTCTCTAGCAGAAAACTTTTTACTTTGTCCTCACAAGTTCTTAACAACTCTTCAAAAGTTAGATCAAGCTCCTTTTTACCTTCATTATCTTCAGCTATAACTCCTCCTAAGGTATCAATGGGGGAGCCAATTTGAATATCCATTTCCCTCAAAACCAAACGGTCGTCATCACGACAGTGAATTATAACATTGGACCCCAAGGTATTTTTTGAATAGCTAATCATTTTCACCAGCACTTCCCGATAGTCAGGTTTCTGTACGAAAGTCCTCAATTCATCCTTTACAGTTTCAAATGTAGAGTCCATATTTGCATTAATGGCCTCAAATAAAATTTTTTTTGCTTTTAATTTAGCTGATTCAACTATTCTAGATGCCTCCCTGTTTGATTTTGTTTTTGCCTCGTTCAAATATTGTTCTTGTAGCTGTTTGATTGTAGTCTCCTTAGTCTGTTCAATCTCCTTTTTTGTTTTGGCCAATGTAGTTTCCAAAAGGTTTATTTCATTTTCCTTTCTTTTTTCAATTTCGAGAATAAAAGTATCCAGGCTTGTCATGCATCCATACGCCAACTACAATATTCCCAACAACAGTATGATTCCAAGTACAAATCCAATAATCCAAAGGGTTTCAGGGATAACGAAAAAGAACAGAACCTGCCCAAATTTCTCGGGTTTCTCTGCAATTATACCCATACCCGCAGCTCCTATCCCCTGCTGTGCGTTTCCAGTGCCAATCAGGCCTCCTGCAATTGCGATTGCTGCAGCTATTGCCAACAAAGGTTTTGTTATCCCATTGTCAGTTTCCGCAGGAGACTCTACTGCAAATGCTTGGTTAGAATACAATGCAAAAACAGCCAAGGCCAATCCAAAAACCATGGTAAAAGCAAACAATTTTGAACGATAGTAATATCTCATTTTTTGATAAAACTTATATCTTGGGCATATTAATAAAAGTTTTCAT
>JACDHC010000002.1 GCA_013821245.1 Candidatus Nitrosopumilus sp. | reverse complement strand
GTACATAAAGGACAGAACTGAATGCTTTGATGATTATTTTCCTTGCAAAAAGAAGAAATGCAAACTAAAGCACGTGATTAATTGGCTGAATCTCTTCGCAGATTTTCATAACAAGGGATTGAAGCCTTAAATGAACAGAGCCATCTTTGTGCATGTTTTATGATTTCATCTAGGTGGAGTTATCCGTTATGCATTATTAACAAATTATCAGGTTTATTAACGGTAATTTGGCACAATTCTAGTCACAAATGCAAAATTTTCATAAAGATAACAAAGGAATGAATTGTAGGTATATGCCAATTTCATCTCCTATGATATTCACTCCTTTATTATCATAGACACTATTTCCAAGCGCCCAGAGTACCAACTAATGCTGCATCAACGGGATTTGGTTTGTTGCAGTCCTTGATTGTGTTTGGGTTTATGATGGGTTTTGTATCACAAACATAATTAGGTAGGCCTAATAGCAATATAAAGATACTGTTGATTCTCAATTTTTGTAATACGGCCAAATTAAGAAACTCGCCCATAACAAAATTGGGGATTAAGCAATTTTTTGTTTTGGTTTGTACCGTCCCAGAAGCAAGGAATTTGTTACTACTGTAACAGAGCTCATCGCCATTGCCAATCCCGCAAGGATTGGAAGCCAACCAAACACCCCCAATCCCAGAAAGGGAACCAGCACACCTGCTGCAATTGGTATCAAGCCAGTATTGTAAGCAAACGCCCAAAACAGATTTTGTTTTATTTTCGATACAGTTTTCTTTCCCAAATCAAGGGCCGTAACTACATCCACTATGTTATCCTTTATCAGTATTATGCCGCCCGTTTCCTTTGCAACGTCTGTCCCGGATCCTATGGCTATGCCCAAATCTGCCCTAGCTAGTGCAGGTGCATCATTGATACCGTCACCGACCATTGCAACAACTTTATTTTCTTGCGTCTTTAGTTTAGAAACAACCTCTTCTTTTTGATGAGGAAGTACCTGCGCCATAACCCTTTCAATGTCAATTTTTGAAGCAACAGCATTTGCAGTTCTCTGGTTGTCGCCTGTGAGCATTATCACTTCAATGCCCATGTTTCTCAAAGATTTGACTGCTTCTTTAGCGCCTTCTTTTATCGTATCTGATATGGCAATAATTCCAGATAGGCCATTATCTATCGCAACCAACACTGCTGTTTTGCCCTCTCGCTCAAATACAGAGAGTTTTTTATCCACAATTTCGGTAATTGGAAACTGGCTATCCTCCATCATTTTCCTATTTCCAATTATAATTGTGTGATTGGAATAGAACGCCTTAAGCCCATGGCCCGAAATGGCCTCAAAGGAATCCGGATTTGCAATTGAGATGGTACTTTGTTTAGCTTTGTTTATTATGGCCTGGGCCAATGGGTGTTCGGAGCCTGACTCTGCAATTGCAGCAAGCCCAAGTAATTCTTTTTCATCAATATCTTTTGTTAACGATACTATGTCTGTCACAGAGGGTTTGCCAACAGTTATAGTCCCTGTTTTATCAAATACAACAGTATCAATCTTATTTGCCATTTCTATATGCTCACCACCCTTGTACAAAATTCCGTTTTCTGCCCCCTTTCCTGCACCCATCATCAACGCAGCGGGTGTAGCTAATCCAAGAGCACAAGGACATGCGATTATGATGACCGATACAAAAGCCAAGAGCGAAAATGTTAATCCAGCGTTTCCTATAAAGTACCATCCTATAAACACCCCTATTGCAATTATAATAATGGCAGGGACAAAGTATTTTGCCACCTGCTCAACCATTTTCTCCAGTTTTGCCTTTCCGGTTTTAGCTTCTTCCACCAATGTGATTATTTGAGACAATACAGTATCTTGTCCCACTTTTGTTGCTTTGACCTTGATAAGGCCGTTTTTGTTTATGGTGGCACCTATTACCTCATCCCCCTTTGCCTTATCTATTGGGATGCTTTCGCCGGTTAATGCAGACTCATCGAGGGACGACTTACCATCCACTATTACACCATCTGTGGGAATTCTCTCTCCAGGCCTTATTACCATTAAATCACCTTCCACTATTTGCTCTATTGGAATCTCTGATTCTTTAAATTCTTTAGATAATAATTTTAATTTAGAGATTCCAGCGTCAATATTGCCTTTATTTTCGTTATCCATCATCACATCGCCTCTTCCTTTTATCACGGGTCTAATTACCCGGGCAGTTCTGGGCTTTAAGTCAAGCAACTTCCTGACAGCATTTGAGGCCTTTTCCTTTGTCCTTGTCTCCAGAAGTCTTCCTGTCAATATGAGGGTAATTATAATTGCAGCTGTTTCAAAATAAACGGCGGTAAGTGGGAAATACCCTGGAGCAATAGTTACTACCGCGCTATAAAGATATGCAGCTGTTGTTCCTATAGCTATTAGTGTGTCCATGTTGGATGCTCTAGCTTTGACGCCATCCCAAAATCCTCTATAGAAACGAAATCCTATCCAAAATTGAATTGGGGTTGCAAGAGCCAAGAGTATGTAGGTTGTATATTCCATCAAACCCATCGGAAAAAGATGACCTAACTGCGGTATCATATGCGGAAGGCTAAGCAGAACAATAGGTATGGTCAGTGCAACGCTTATGGCAACATGTTTCTTTAGTTTTTTTAATGCCTTCTCTGGCTCAATAAACTCATTTAAGCATTGGGTAGCACAAAAATAATAGGTTATTCCATCCTTGGAGTAATGTAGATTGCTTTCGTTTTCCTCTACAAACATTCCACAAATCGGGTCTTTTGTCATATCAGTTATAACAAATGATACATATATAACAACCTGGCTTTACAACTGTAAAATCGATTTAAAAAAAATTGTCTCAGTTAATAAATTGCAATTTATCTGCAATCCACATTATCATAGTTAGATAAATACATCATAAAATATGTTTTTTTCAGAGTCCACTAAAACAGATAAATGGAAATATAACCAACTCTTTAATTTATTTAGCAATTTTTTTAATTCGTTGTTATATTATATCCCATACAAAAAGGATAAACCATCAAGTATGTTGATAAAATTATTTGTTGTGCTTTTTCCTCGTATTTCAAAAGTTATCATTGGGTACCCACAATAGTCATTTTAACTGTTGTTTAGTGGATTTTAAGTTTGGGTCACCGTTTTAATGTTTTTAGAATCCCTAAAAGGGTATTGCATACTTCACTCATAACCATCCGTTGAATATAATATCAATATATAACAACTGTAACAAAAAGTATCGTGACTTTGGAAATAGAACTAAGAGAATTTGAATGGTATCTTAGAGATCTTTTTTTTCGAGCCAATGCAAACAATAGCCAAAAATTTATTGATAGTTTTAAAAAAGAAGACATTGTCTACACTTTGCTAAAAAATTATCTAAGGTACAGGAATTACGAGTATGAAAAAATCTCAAACCTATTGAACACTGTTTTAACAGATTTGCATTCGAAAAGTGTATTAATGTTCGACAAAGAAATAGATAATATCAAGCTTTACTCAAGATTTGATAGAAAACAATGCAAAAAATGTTACTATATCAATTACTTGTCTAAAAATGAGGATATTCAATGTAGTAGATGCAGTTCAGTCGAAATGCAGGAATTCCCGCCAAGAAAAAGATAGAAAAAATTACTAATCAAAAGAAAATTAGAAAAAACAATCGATATAAAACATTTAGAATCTCCATAGACGATATTTGAACTATTTTTTTAACATGATTATCATAATGTGGATTATAATTACGATTAACGGCAACAACTGACTTAAGGCGATAGAGTCTTTGTATTTTCAAAACTTCATTTATATAGCTGTACAATCTAAATCGTTATTGCAACTTACAAATACGCCTCACATTACATCAAGTTAAACTTTCGAGTGTTTTCACAGCCCATGGTAGGGTTATAGGGCATGGTGATATATTATTCCTAAACAAGACAGATTCGCCATTAGGAGATTTTTTAGAAGGATATAAACTATGAAATGAAAAAATTACCCATTCCAATCAACTAAGCGGATTTTTCATAATTTCAGTTTTATTAAGTTGTAGTGCCTCTTCCATTAATTAAAAATACCAAAATGAAGTAAAATAGTCAAAATAAGAATACTATTAGTCTCTATAATACTTCACAAAGAGTATGTGTAAATACTATTATATTTAATAGAGCATGGATTCATTAAAACAGGATAAGGTTACCCATCACGATAAAAAACAACATTTTATATTCATTATTTTAAGTTAATTTAATAAAGTCTCACAAACAAGATAAAAGACAAATTACATATAGAAAAAATTCAACATAAAATTCAGTCAAATAAACATAAATCTAAAAAAGTAACAGTGGTATTAAGGATAACATTTTGTAACATGTCTTTTCAAAATAAAAGATAACAACATTATATTACAACTAAAAACAGACGGCCATTTTTCATTTTTTTATATATAATATCCCCATTGAGAATGCATTAAACATTAATAATACCTTTCTTGTATATAGGGAAGGAAAATCAATATCACTCTATCAATTGGATTAGATTACTATTAATCTTCACTCGCTGTTGAATTATTAGACTTTTTTTAATTTTAACAATCTTTTCTTAGATTATAGAATTACAATCTTGATCTATTAATTCGTAAATTCTTTCTTGTATAACATCATCAATATGAATATCCTTCAGGTGCCAAAACATTCGAACTGCTCCACAATACTCTTCATTGCAATAAGGACATTTTCTAACTTCTAGCAATCTTGTTTTGTCATACTTATTGCCTGCATTGACCAACAATTCTATGAATTATTCAATTCAGTGATATATTTAAGCCTTGGTAATATATTGAAATATATCCAATGCCTTGCATAATTGAATGATTAGATATTTCTTTCAGATTATTTTAATAGTCCGATATACATTTCGTATTGGCCTAGAAAAACAATATGACTGAACCACATGCGGATTGTGAATTGGTAGTGGTTAATTTGTGAATACATAATTCCTATGAATAAGAACATACGTTAACTCCAGCATAATTTTCAAAGGCATGATGAGATGGTTTCCCCCCCCCTCATCGTGGTTAATTCATTGGTGCATCCCTTATCAAATTCAAACTTCAAATAAAAGATGATGCAGTTATTGCATTATCATTTCTAGTTATCTCAGTTATTGAAGATTGGAATATAAAAAAGATCAAATTTCAGTCCTTACAAAAAAACCATGTAATTTAAACAAAAGTCCTTTTGGTATAAAGGATATGGATTTTACGTGTATAAAATTAAATTTTTAAGACTTCATGGGCATTTTGTATGAAAAATTAACAAAAGTTAAGTATAAAACATAACAGCCCCTATTACACAATAGGAAATGCAACAAGTCAAGACTTTTGAACATAATCGCCATGTCGATCTCGATAATTTGGTAAATGAATTTTTAAAGGAGATAGGTAGCAAGGGATATGATTTGCTGGAGTTATATTATAATTCGGTTTGGGACCATAATCAAAATCGTGCAGAGTATAGTGCCACAATATTATATGGTGATGAAGAACAACACGCATAGTTATCTAACAATAATAAAAATTTCACAGCATATTTTTGTTTTAATTTTCAGATTGACAGTATCCAGAGATAAAAAGGCAACACCCCATCAACTTCCAAAATCAAAATTCCAAATATAAAGAAATCCATAGCAATGGTATCCGAAAAGGATAATGTAGACATTTAACTTAATTTAATTTAATCTAGACTTTCGGTCTTTAAGTACAAATAGGCATACCTAGCAAAAAAAATTATTTTTTTGTTTTTGAAGACCGCCTATCTTTAATTAGCCACCAGGTTACCAAAACTATTCCAAAAATGGGAAACCCGGAAATAAATACATACGGAAATACCGCCAAAAAAGTAGAAGGTTCAAAGATATCCATAAATTAAATCACTAACAACAACCAAATATTTATTTTCATTATCAATTGTTTAAAGTGAAGTCAGAAACTATTCAAACTAAGATAGCTCTAAAGCCATGAGGTTAGCATCCTCTCCATCCCTATAGTATGACTTTAATATTGACTTTGTTTGGAAGCCAAGTTTTTCATACAAGGATATTGCAGGTAAATTGCTTGTCCTAACTTCCAAATAAATTTCATCACCCTTTCGTGAAGTCACTCCATTAATCCCTTCAAGCATCAGTGCCTCCCCTATTTTCTTACCCCTATGTTGCTGCAACAGGGAAATTGATACGACATGCCCTTTTTTTACAAATCCTAATTTTCTAAAGTTGGAGAATCCAAATTCCAACTTGCACATAATATAACCAACTATTTCATTTTCATATTCAGCTACAATAAAGGATTCAGGTATTTCACGAAGCAAAGATTCAAAAAAATATTGGGTATAGTGTTCGGGTAAGGTTTTTTCGTTAATATCGATAACAGACTTTAAATCATCACAACTGCATCTTCTAATAGAATATCCGTTTACACTTCTTAAGACTATTTGCAAACAATAAATATAGTTAAGACAAATTATTTAACTTTACCACAAAAAATTAAAACAAATAATACTTCTAATCCGATGTTGTTTGTTTTTTAAAGATAGTTTAAATTACTTACATAACAGTATAATACAAATCTAATGCAATTATCTGAAAAGAAAGCACTTTTAATTACATACCCTAACCAATTTTCCATTACAGAAGCCAAATCACTGGCAGAATCAGTGGGTTACTCTGTTCTAGACACCATTTGCCAAAAGCACATAACTAAATCAAAGTTTGGAATTGGAAAGGGCAAGGCTGAAAACGTTAGAGAAAAAATTATGGAATTAAAACCAAATGTCATAATTTTTGACGAGGTGTTAAAACCAAGTCAGCAATACAATCTTTCAAAATTATGCAATATCGAAGTCATAGACAGGGAAAAACTAATTTTAGAGATTTTTTTAAACAGAGCAGTAACAAATGAATCAAAAATTCAGGTAAAACTAGCTCAACTAAAGTATGACATTGTGAGGGTTAAAGAAAAAGTGCGCCTAACCAAAGGTGGAGGAGAAGAGCAGCCGGGTTTCCTGGGTGTTGGAAGATATAATGAAGATATAGAAATCTTAAACATCAAGAGGAGAACTGCTGTTCTTAAGAAAAAACTCCTGGTCGAGGAAAAAAAAAGGCAATTACACAGAACGCAGAGACTAAACGAAAATATGCCTTTAATATCGCTGACTGGCTATACCTCAGCAGGAAAAACATCATTATTTAATCTAATAACAAATGAAAAAAAGGAAACAAGCCAGCAATTATTTACCACCTTAACAACATACACGAGAGCCTCGACGATAAACGATAAAAAGGCCCTGTTCACCGACACAATAGGTTTTATAAGCAAACTACCCCCATATATGATAGAGGCATTCAAGTCAACACTATCTGAATTGAATTTTGCAGACGTGATTTTATTGGTTATAGATTTCAGTGACGACACTGTATCCATTGGAAAAAAACTAAAGAGTTCGCTAGAAACACTATCCAAGCTAGAGGTTCCAAACAGTAAACTCATACTGGTGCTAAACAAAATCGACCTGGTAAAACCTACGGAGATTGAAGATAAACTAAAGGAATTAAACATTCAGCCAGAGATGAATCAAATAGTCCCAATATCTTCAAAAACAGGGCACAACATCCCATTACTAATAGAAAAAATAGGCAACATGCTAACATCAAATTGATTGCTTATGGTCATTGTTCTTGCGTAAAACAAAAGAAATAGGAACACACGCCCCAACAACATTATATAATATAGTACGCCCCAACAACAAAAACACATAACTCCATCAATCAACATAGACAGAATAGTCACAGAATGGTTTTATGGTATTTCAACGGTTAACGCTTATCGCGAAAGCAACAAGACTCATTGAAATTGCATAATTTTGCCCTTTAGAATTAAAAGCGTTTATTTTTAAATAAAAATCCATCAATCAGCATTCTACGTTAATTCCGAATGGTCACGATAATACTGCTTTAGAGACTGATAACAACAGACCAATACAATGTATTATAATTTTTCAAAAGCAATTAATTTGGTGATTCATAGAACCAGGACCCATCATTTATCAGCAATGCCAAAATGTAGAAGAGGCAAATTAGCAAAATATTTTGATTTTACCGATATCCAACAATATGCTATCCAAAGCATCAGGCATCAGACCAACACATCAGCAAGTTAAGTTAATAAGAGACAACAATAGCTGTATAATTTTTATAAAAGGTTATGAGCAATGCATTTACCAAATCACAATCAAGGACTGGAAACTGTCCACAATGATAAACTATCATGGGTAAATATTGAGAAACCCACTAGAGATAAAATGGATACCATATCCCCCAAATATTCACTTCATGAATTAAACATTGAAGACTGCTTATCAAAAAACCAACTACCAAAAATTGACAGATACGAAGATCACATTTTTATAATTCTCCAATTCCCAACCACGCAAAAAGAAAAAACATTCCAAAGATTTAGCCAACTTTCATTGTTCATAGGAAAAAACTATCTTATAACCATACACCAGGGAGACTTAAGACCATTAGTTGAACTCTTTCAATCGTGTAAGTACGATGAACACAAAAATAAACAAAACATAATGGGTAACTCCCCAGGCTATCTTTTGCATAGCATTTTGGATACTCTTGTCGATGACCTGCTCCACATCTTAATGAAAATAATAGGGAATCTTGACGACATAGAAGACGCAGTTTTTGATGACAAGGTAGCTGTTGCAAAAGAAATAACAATCCTGAGAAGAGAGATAACCACTTTGCGTCGTGTAGTTTTACCGTTAAAGAGAATCATGTCAGAGATAATATCAAGGGATGTCAAAAAGTTCTCAAGTAGTGTTGAGGAAGAGGATTTGATATCTTATTTTGAGGACGTAAATGACCATATCTTCAAGGTTCTTGAGGCATTGGATGAATCCAAAGAAACCATTGAAATTTACAAGGATACTGATTTTATGCTAAGCAGTGAAAAAACGAACAAAATTCTGAGTTTCTTAACAATGCTATTTACCTTATCCATTCCAATCACAGTTTTAGGTACATTTTTTGGGATGAACATAATCATTCCAGGAAGTGTGAATTCAAGCAATGCATTATTGGATTACTTACCAATTATAATAATAACGTCGATATCCATAGGTTCAGCAGTTATAATGATATGGCTTTTTAGAAAGTTTGGCTGGATGAACAATATTACAAAATAACAAATAATTAAACAGGACACATTATTTTTATTATAAGAACATCATTATGGCACCATTCTAAACAAAGATTTTACACTATTTTTATTAATCCACCTCCATGCTGTTTGTCAACACCTCAAAACATTATCTCCTCTAAAACCCACTTTTTTCCCGGGTTTTCTTTTTCAGCATGTAGATGGCCAAAATAAAATAATGAATACCTTAATAAGAACAATATATAGCGTGTTTGCACAGGTTTAAATAAGTAATCCCAGTTCATGAAAACAAAAAATTGTTATCGTAAATGTTATATGACAACATTGTTGCAACTATAGGAAATCAATTCAGGCCAGAAGATAAAGAAAAAGATACACTAAAAAAAACGAATGCCGTCAACAAACACACTGTATATAAAAAAAATAGTTTTGCAACTCCAAAATTGATAAGATTCGGATTGAAAAATAAACCTATTTAATAACCTAACGCATTATAAACACAATTTTTAAAAGGAAATTGACAAACATACAAAGAAAACACATAAAACACATTAATGGTCATGGTCAAACGATAATAAAAAAAGAAAAAAACATGCATATACTTGGTGCATTTCATTCCAGTATATTTTTATAATACAATATTATTGTCAAAGTAATGGAAAACAAACCGTATATAAAAACAGTAGCAGTGGCATTTATTTTTGCGATAGGAGCTATTATGACAAGTATTGCCTTTAACGATGCGGTAGGACAAGGGGTAGTTGTAAATCAATCTACTGTGTTCCCAAATAATACCGAAACAGCCCAAAACCTTGAAAATTTAACCGGAAGCGACTCAGCAATTTTAGCTAATGACACAAACATAAGCAACCCAAACAATACATTAGAAAATAGTTTGGCAACAAACGAAAAACAAAGTTACTAAACCACTTTTTTGTTACAAATAAAATTTTTGTTTTTAAAAAAACATTTCTTGTTTTCAGTCAATTGAAGTTAATGCCTTATTCACAGATTGATTAACTTTATTTGAGATGTTTTGCAGGGACGTTTTTTTTAAATCAGAGTCCTCACTACCAAGCTCACCAGCTATAAAATCAGATACCCATCTTGTCTGAGTTCTGTAGGGATTCTTCTCACCATTGGTACATTCATAGTCAAAGAGTTTTCTAAATGCGACATGTGTAAAAGTCTGATGTGGCAAAGCACCATGAAAGTGCAAAATATTGGGAGGAATAGAGACAATTTCACCAACATCTAGAAAGTTTATCTCCACATCATCCAAATCGAAGTTTAATATTGAATTTTTTTTCAGCTCTCCTATGATCCCCTTTCCATACACAGGAATCAAAAATTGTTCTGTTTCATGATAATGCATTGTTGTTAGGGCACCGTTTGAAAACTCCACAAAGTAAAGTTCTTGATCCTGTGAGTTATTTTCATTGTATACCTCTTTGATGGTCACATTGCCATTAAAATAATCGGAACTGACTTTCTTCTCATCGCATCTATACAAGTTTTTCTTGTGCATGAAGGTAATTTCTTACTCCAGAATTTAATTTTATGTAATTACAGCATTACAAATGAGAAAATATTTTACAAAAACAAAAACAAAAACAAAAACAAGAGATACCCCATCATTTTAAAATTTGGCTTATTTTGATTTCACCTTAGGTTATTGACGGGTTTATTTCGAGTTTTTTTTGACATCAAATTCACCATTGACACTATCCACCTTTTTTTAATGCGGTCACTAGATTGTGTGCTGCAGGAGAATGCTGTTTTTGCACCATAATTTAATGGATCAATAAAACCACAAGTAAAATTATTGAAGAGCATAATACCGTAAAGCCCTCTTTTAGTTGCATACACAATTCACAGCAAGGCGATATAAGACAAATATTTATGGTGTTTTGATTTTTGTGTGGATAACTAAAGTTTAAGAGGGCTACCAATATTATTTGTTTTACCATTCTTCGCACTATTGAGTGCTGATTCCATGTCATTACCGTTGGTACATTCAGTTTTTTTGTGGTCCGCGTAGTTTGTCTCATGGTCATTTTTAGATTTGTTCTTTTGTCTTTTGGTGATGTATTTGGATACAAGATACAATTCGTCCTTAAACCCGGTGTAATTCCAATAGTATTTGTTAACAACAGTTGATATGACAAACCAAGCAACACTGTTAACTATGATAGAAAACAGAAACCCGTGGTAATATGTAATTATTGCCCCAGTTATTGTTCCCCCTACTAGATATGGAAGTTGACGCTTTAATGTTGGATTTAATAAGGGTTCCAAAACAATATCTACTAATGTAGGCATAACATAGTTTATAAGTTTCTGTGATAAAGTAATGGATTCTTCCTAGTTTTGCTAGTTTGATTCAATGTATAACCCATCACAAAAAAATGCAGCAAATAAGTTACCAAAAATTCATCTTGATCTGTAATTTTTTTCAATTTAGTTTTAACAAAGACGTCATCTCTGAAAATCCAAATGGGATGATCGGTATAGATTCATGGTCAAACCCCACCAAGTCCAACTGATC
The DNA here is from genome assembly GCA_013821245.1 of Candidatus Nitrosopumilus sp. Taxonomy (GTDB): domain Archaea; phylum Thermoproteota; class Nitrososphaeria; order Nitrososphaerales; family Nitrososphaeraceae; genus Nitrosocosmicus. Next base: position 30,979 of record JACDHC010000002.1, on the reverse strand, counting down.
TTTAGTTAAGCGTTCTCTGAGATAAGTGCCGGCAACTACGATTTTTTGATTTGGATTTTTTTGTGTATTTCTTTTGCGATGTCAAGGCCAGATATGTCAAACAGATTGGTATTGATAATAACAATACCATGTTTTCATTATTTTTATTTTTAAATAAATGGTTTAGTCATGCCTATCCACTATTTACTGTTTCTAACCTTAAACATAACTTTTCCTTCTGCATGGTCTTTTGTAGTCTCTGCCTTTGCATCAATATCCTGCTCGGCATTTTTCATTTCCTTTACTGAATTGTCTATGTCGTTCATTAGTCTTTATGCAACATTGTTTATAAAACCAGTAAGTCGCTTTTCAGGTATAGTCGTTTTTAGAATCACATAGCAAAGAGTTCAGATAGGTTAAGTCTCTTTAGACAGCATTGTTTTTTTTTATTTTCTACAAAGAGATGTGTAGCATGCAGATGTTTAGGTTGAAGATGGAGATTATATCTCTACAGCATGCATACCAATTAACCACACATGGCAGTACCCCATTTAAAATAATGTAGTGTTGGATGATATAGCTTTAATTATCCTTCAATATAGCTAAGATTTATTAAATATGGGCCCATCAAACACAGATTACGATATCATAGTAGCAGGTGGTGGACTGGCAGGCATGATTGTAGCTTCATCGGCAGCATATTATTCCAACCAGAGATTAAAGATATTGGTAGTGGACAAAAATCCAGGCGAAATCCAAGGCAGAAAAACAATATCAGGATGGATATGCGGGGACGCGGTTGGAAAAAACACTGTAGACTACATGAAAGATAGAATAAAAATCTCATGGGGATCCCCAGAAATCGAGCACCCTGTCAAAGGGGTTGTGGCCTTTTCCCCCGATCACCAAACCAAAGTATCGTTTGATGGAGAGGGATACATCTTAAATAGAAAGTTATTGCCACAGAAGCAGTTAAAGGAGGCAACCAGTTTAGGAGTTGAAGTTGCAAACAACACCATAATAAGAAAATCGCTAACAGACAATAATTATGTGACAGGTATTGAAGGTGAAAACACAGAAACAAAAGAAATTTTCAAAAAGACTGCAAAGGTAGTGGTTGACTGTACAGGTGTGACATCGGTTCTAAGAACAAATCTTCCAATAAAATCATTCATTCAAAGACGGATAGATAGAAATGACCTTGAAGCAACTGGAAGGTATATCTATGACTTTAACTCAGAGGAAGGACAAGAAGATACAACTTTTTTTGATCCGGACTATTGTATAATACATCTAGATCAAAAACTTTCACCTGGTGGATATGGTTGGGTTTTTCCCAAAGGTAAAAACAAAGTAAACATTGGACTTGGTGTCCAGCAAAAGCTTTTTGACAAAGCAAACAAGGAATTGGGAAATAAAAGAGATCTTAAAAAACTAATTGATGACTATGTAAAGATAAACCCCGCAATTAAAAATCCAAAACTATCAGATGAAGAGGAAGATATGGGTAATGAATGGGGCACATGGCAGGTTTCAGTTAGAAGACAAAACGATTGCCTAGTTGCAAATGGATATGTGATGGTAGGCGATTCGGCCTGGATGCCAAAACCGCTTGATGCAGGCGGTATAGGGCCGGCCATAATTGCAGCAACCATAGCAGGAAAAGACATTGTAGAAGCGATAGAGGAGAACGATGTATCTGAAAGAGGGCTATGGAGATACAACAAGAACTTTATTAATGAATATGGATACAAAACGCCAGGTTTGGAGGTGTTCAGAAGGATGTTGCAACAATTAACAAATGAGCAAATCAATTATGGCATGAAACACTTTTTGTCTAAAATGGATATTGAAAAAATAACCAATGGAGAACATCCGGTGTTTGGCACCATAGATAAAATAGGTATGCTAATAAGAGGAACACTTAACAAAAAACTAGCAGAAGAGCTAAAATACACGGCAAATATGAATGAAAAGTTGGTAGATCACTATAGAAACTATCCCGATACCCCAGAGGGATTTGTAAACTGGTCCAACACATTAAATAAATATCTTACAGAAGCGTTTACCAAATTCCTGTAATTTGTTTTTGTTTCATGGGAATACGCATTAGGCAACGTTATTTGCTCTTGTGGGACTATTGATAATAACAATTACAAGATAAAACGCTTATTGCTTCATTATTTTTATTTCTGCTCTGAAATGTTTTTGAATTCGTTTAAGAATATTGTTCTCTGGTATTCCTCAGTCATTGTAATTCTAACATCTTCCATCATTCTTTTGGAAACATCTAATTTTTTTCTGATTCCAGGTATAAGGTTATCGTAAAAGGAAAATGGATAAACCAAGTTGTAAATAGATTGCATAATCTCAAATAAAGATAACGAAAACCCATGGTTATTTTTTCGGAGATTGTCATATATCATCCTTTTTATTTCGCCAGTACAATCCAACAATCCGGTAACATATGCATTTAGGGAAACATTTAACTCACCATGACCACTTAAATCGGGTTTTCTTTCCACAATTTCTTTTAGTATAAACGCTTCAACATATTCTTGTTCTGCTGGCCACAAATATCGATCCAAATCGCAAATTACATAATCCTTCAGTTTCTTTATTGAAGAGGATGCGTCATCTAGCAATTTTTCAGACTCTTTGGTTTTCTCACCATGCAAAAGAATTATTGCTTTGCTGCACAGTGAAATGACTTCTCGAGTCTCTTTTATCAAAGCCTCCCTGCTTAGTTCTAATTGTTTCATTTGGCCAGAGAAACTATTTAGCGAATTTTGCACATTTTCAAAACTTACATTGTAATCCATTGACAATTTTATCTAGTGTTGTTATCAATATAAATAGTAAAAAGGATAACGAAGGTAAAGAAAAAGAGGGATATGCAGGATTTGCTTAATAAAAAATCCCAAAAAAAAATTTATTACATGACAAAAAAACAAAGGTGTTTCGTTTGACCAATATTCGTAGGAGCAGAGGATACAATTTTGAGCACAAGCTAGTTAAAAAACTAAACATGGGCGAGTGGATGGCAAGAAGACTTGGAGGCTCCAGTACGGGCCTGCCTGACATTGTAGCAGTCAACAATAAAGAATCAATATTGTTATCAATAGAGGCCAAATCCGGAACTAGCAACAGCATGTATGTTCCAAATGATCAAATTGACAGGTGTTTTTTAATAACGGAAATGTTTGGAGTGTATAGTGAACGCCACATAGTACTTGCATTTAAGTTTATGAGAAAAAAAAGGCTGATGATTGGTGGTGAGATAAAGTATCAGTCAAGAAAAATAAGGGAATATTACAAAATAATTAAATTTAAAGGAAAACCAAAAAACTTTCCCATCATAAAATGCAATTATAATGGGGATACATATGCAATATACAAAACAAAGATTAAAAAGGTAAAGTTAAAAGACTTCACGTTGCCTTTTAGTTCTTAAGCATTTTTTGAAAATAGCAAATTTAAAGGAGAAATGCGCAAGTCAAATAATAAATGACAAAAAACATCTTATGGCGAGAGGGATGGATCAAACCGCTTCTTACGGAATCTTTACCGTCAGAAAAATGCGGCATTTGCAACAAAGAATTTGATGAGTTAAATTTTGTAACATCATGTGAATTTTGTGAGAAAGGCATAATGCATGATTTGTGTGCCAATGATCACATTTCTACAGAACACATAAAGGAATTAGGAGAAAAAATAAACCAACACAAAGAAAAAAAACTGCATTCGTTTCAGTAAAAAGTTGTTATATTTCAAATGTTTAATTAATACTAGATAGGTTAAAAAAAGGGATATTTTATATGCGGAAAGACAATCATGGGGTGGAAAAAGGGTTTGAGCCCATAACATCCCAACAAATGTACAAGATTGAAGACAATGGCGAAAGAGTATTTGGATTGAAGAAACTACTGATGATGGAAAATGCAGGGTCTAGAGTTGCAGATTTCCTAATAGATTTGTTTAAGGATGATTTGGAAAAGAAGAAAATCGTTTCTGTTTGCGGCTTTGGAAACAATGGTGGTGATGCAATAGTGGCAACCCGTCACCTTTCAGCTTTTTTATCCTCCAAGTTTACTGCACAAAGAAATAACGGTTTGGTTTTAGTACTATTGGGAAAACCAGACCAAATAAAAACAGAGGAATCCAAGGTAAACTGGAATACAATTGAAAAGATAGACTCGATAAAGAAATTATGCCTTAATGCACAAAATATAAAAGATATTCAAACGGAGGTAGAAAATTCAGATATAATAATAGACGGGTTAATTGGAACAGGAATTAAGGGTGCAATAAAAGAGCCATTTTCAAAAATGATAGATACAATAAACCAACAAAAATCCAAATCATTTATTTTTTCTGTAGATATTCCTTCTGGTTTAAATCCAGACAATGGCGAAATATACGATAAATCCGTAAAAGCTGACTCAACAATAACGTTTCACAGAATAAAAATAGGTCTTTTAAAAAACACGGAATATTGTGGGGAAATACACCCAGTAAAAATAGGAATCCCAATTGAGGCAGAAATGGAGGTTTTGTAAAAATGTTGAAAATAGAACAATTTTTGGTAGGTCAAATGGATAATTTTTCATATGCAATTATTGATGAAAAAAATAGAAAATCAATCATAGTTGATCCGTCATGGGATTTAGAAGCAATTTTTGATTTCTTAGGAAAAAACAAGATAGAAATAACCTTCATCATTAACACACATTCTCATTTTGACCACGTGCTAGGCAATGATCAAGTGGTAAAGAGGACATGCGCAAAAATAATCCAACACAAAAGATCGCCTTTAAAAAAAGATATCGAAGTAAACGATGGAGAATCCATAAAATTTGGCGATTCAGAAATCAAAATAATACACACACCAGGTCACTCTGGAGACAGTATCTGCTTAATCATTGATGACAAAATGTTATTGACAGGGGATACATTATTTGTAGGAAGTTGTGGAAGATTGGATCTTCAGGGCAGTGATCCCAATGAAATGTACTATAGCATATACAATAAGCTAATCAATCTTGACGGAAACTTGATTGTTTATCCAGGGCATCACTATGGAAACACAAAAACCTCCACCTTAGGTAAAGAGAAGAGCACAAATTTTGTATTTAAATTTCATAATATTCAAGATTTTCTAAATTTTATGGATAGATAACTTATTACCAAAAGTGCATAAAATCGAGGCAGAGAACAAAAATCACGACACATTATAGCATTGTCATTTAGATTAAAGTACAATTTTCTGGCCTAGTTGTAAATACGCGTATAAGGGAACAGAAAAACATCAGGTTTAAATCAACATATTTAACCAATTCTTGCCAGTATACTGACAGTTGTTTTTGAGATGTCAAAATAGATGGATGACAACAATAACGCAGACAGCATCAGTAGCCCAAATGACATTTAAGCAGAGAAACCAATTGTTTTATTATTGGGTGTTTTTTATGATATAGACTTTTCAATTGTAATGGAATAGTTCTTCTCTATCTCATTCAAAAGGACCTTTGGGGTAAGGGATGGTTCTTTCAAATACGCAGCTATTGTTGATCCCCCGGCACCAGCCCCCTCCTTTACAAATCCCTCTGCATATGACCTTAACCCAGGTTTTGTGGAATGGTTAAATCCTAAATCAGTATAAAGAATTGGAATATCATCCGCGATCTGGTTTAACAGTTCTTCTAGATTTGATTCTTTGTCATTTACCACATACGAGGTAGTTCCTATGCAGAGGTTACTGTTAAATTTAATGTTCAACGATTTTAATATTGCGACAATACAGCACATTTGAGTTCCCCCAGCAAGTATCACTTTTTTATTGTTGGACAGAATCTCCTGCACCATACCTGAAACAGTTGGCATCATGGGGTCGCCTAGATGCGAAATCGCATTGAATGGATCGTGTTGATGATCACCAAATTTTATGCCAGATTTTAGCATAGATTTTTCCACTATTTTGTTTTTTAATTGATGTGGATTATTTGGCATACTGCTGCTAACCTTGTTGTAAGCGTCATACCCCAACAACAATAAAACTCCCAAGGCAGTTGTTGTTCCACCTGGTATGCTTTCACCTATGACCAAAAGATCATTGTTTTTGGATGCTTGTTTGCCTATTAGTTTACCCATTTCATAATTTTCTACAACGTCTTTTATCTCTAACGCTTTTTCTATGGCAATATTCCCACCAAACTTGGAATTTATGCTTATGTGTGGGAGTATGGGTTTTATTGATAAGCCAGAATCTATTACGGTGATAGGGATATTTGCTAGCTCCAATGCCGTTTTCGTTATGATTGCAGGTGTTGGCTTTCCATCAGGTGTAGCAGGAATTGAATCTATACACCTACATTTTCCGAAATGTATGTATTCTGCGTCAGCAGCAGGGGTGAACTTTATCAATTCGGTATTTGCCCCTGCAATAGTCAATCCTGGAATTGTGGCGGTCTGTGTATAGGAGATTGCAAATAAAAAAGAGGAAGCAACAGGTTTAAAGTCATTTAGGTTAATGGTTCCGGATTTAGCATTGATAGTTTCAATATGGGAGTTTTCCAATTTATTGTTGTATATTTCTTTTATTGAAAAACTTTGCTAGTAATGATTATTATTAACTTTTGCATTTTAGGGGCATAATCCGGTAAGCACCATCCGATAAGCACCATCCGACAAAATGCCGATAAACATAAAAAAGTTTAAAACACGAGAGTTTTTTTTACTATTTTCTATTCATTAGTTCAATTTCATCGATTAATAGCCTTTTTTCCATATTTAAATGAAATACGGACTCATTAGATTTAGATATCTTTTGAAATACCACCAAACCCCATACAATAACAGTTATAAAGACTCACCATCCTCGTTGTCTAATCAATACTTTGATTTAAATACAAGGTTTTAAGAATTGAGAAAATATGGTCAAGACAGAAAAGATAAGGGGTAGCATACTTGTAGCTATAGCAGTAGTGGGTTTTTTAGTTTATTCATATATTCTTTTTGCTACAGACTTTGGTCTAATATTAATGAAATTAACTGCAATATCAATAGTTGGGATCATATTTTTTATAATAGGTTGGATAGGCTTCACATTAAACACCGATGAGAAAACAAACAACAATAATAATTTGGATTAGCTATTTTTTTATATAAATATCAGTAACGGTCTGGTAAACTCTTGGTCCCACAGCCCTAACAATTTGGGTGTGTTTTATCTGATAATCATATCTTGAGAATAGGGAATGCACATAATTTTCGGAATCACCCACGGCTTTTGACTTTGTTTCACTTTTTATGTGCGAAAAGAAATGCAGGTATCCACCTGAAGGTTTTATGCAATTGACAGACACATCTATAAATTCAAAGGCTCTTTCAGGCAAGGGCATGAGAATCCTGTCTGCCTTGTCTTCAAATAATACAGAATGCAAAATTTTCTGAGCATCACCATGTAAAGAAATTATTCGATCTTGAATTTTATTTAGTTTTGAATTTAGTATACTCAATACATAGGCATCCATATTTGAGTCAATGTTGTATACTAGCACCGGAGTTTTTTTTGCAATAACAATTGAGAATGTTCCTATCCCTCCAAACATATTAATGATTAATTCGTTTTCGGATACCAGGTTCGATATTCTCAATCTTTCTGTCGACAAGCGGGGGGAAAAATAAGAACTGGCTACATTTACAAAAAATTGGCATCCATATTCTTTATATATAGTAACGTACTTGTTATCCCCAGCAATTAACTCTAAACCCCTAAGCCTATATTCACCATCTACAGCAGTTTTTTGCAAAAATACGGATTTTAGATTTGAAACATTAGATAAGAGGGTATCGCCAATGAGTTTTTTTTTTAGTGATATGGAATCTGGAATTTTAATTATAGCAATATCCCCAATTATATCAAAAGAAGAAAAAACATCAGCAAGTTCGGTATCTAAAAGAACACCCTTAAGTAACCTCTTTAGTAACTTTGTCATGGATAACTAATAAAAATAATTATTTTTTTATGTAATAATAATTGCCCTCTTTCTTCTGTAACCGATCTAGGCGACTTTCTTCTTTATTCACTCTTGGACGGCCAGTAGTTTCATCCCTTCTAAAAGAGATATTAAGTGATTTTAGAAATTCATTCATTCCAATCTCTTTGGTCATTGGAGAGTATCCAATCCCCTCAACTCCAGGAATACCATCAAAAATTATCAGTGAATCAGACACCAGATCAACAAGTTGGATATCATGATCTATGATGAGTGCAGACTTGCCTTTTGCTTTTATGAATCTTTGAACAAATTTTGCTAAAGAAATCCTATCCTCAATATCTATGAATGCGGATGGTTCATCAAGTGCATAAATATCGGCTTCCCTCACTAACGACAATGAGACAGCAACTTTTTGCAGTTCACCCCCACTAAGGCCCTTAACCGATTTATCGTAAAGTTTTTTTAGGCCTAATGGAATCAAAATCTGTTCTTCCAATAATGAACCTTCAAACTGGCCATTGTTAGCAGAATAAATTAATGAACGTACATCTCCATCTATATCCTGATTTAGGTATTGTGGCTTGTATGAAATTCGAACCTCCGAATCTAATCTACCCTCGTCAATCTTTTCCAAGCCAGATAACATTTTCATAAATGTTGTTTTTCCTAAAGCGTTAGCACCAACTATGCCTACAACTTCGCCTTGATGAATTTTACCACCACTAACTTTTAGGTTAAAAGTCCCTAAAGTTTTTTTAATAGAGGTATAGTTTACAATAGAAGTACTAGATACCATATTTTCATTGGCACTAGATATATCAAATTTATAGGCTTTGTCTCTGAATCGTATATTTTCTGTTGGGATAAATCCCTCCAAAAAGTTATTGATGCCTATTTTTGTGCTTTGCAAAGAGGATACAATACCGTAGGATCCAGGTTCACCATAAATGATAAAGACATTATCCGAAAGATAATCCAATAATGACATGTCGTGCTCAACAATCATTACACTCTTGCCATCTTTAGCCAAATTATTGATCACCTTGCTTACGGCAAGTCTTTGATAAATATCGTTATAAGAAGAGGGCTCGTCAAAGAAATAATAATCAGCATCCTTTGAGGCAGCTACTGCAACCGCAACTCTTTGAAGTTCGCCACCACTTAATGTTGAAATATCTTTAGTCAAGGAATTTTTTAGGTCCAATTCATCGATTAGTAAATCTCGGGATTTTCGTTCATCATATTTCTTTAGCAGGTCTATAACCGTTCCTTTAAATATTTTAGGTATTAGATATACCAGTTGTGGTTTTATTGAGGTTCTCAAAGATTTTGTTGAAATTTTTTCAAAATGTTTTTTGAGTTCAATATTTGAAAGCTTGTCAAATACACCATCCCACTCCAAATCCTTATCATAACTTCCAAAGTTAGGTTTTACGTTTCCAGAGAGTAAATTAATAATTGTAGATTTACCCATGCCATTTCGACCTACCAACCCCGTAACAGACCCTTCCTTTGGAATAGGCAATTTGTAAAGTCTAAAACTGTTTATACCGTATTGATGAACTTTATCGACACCAATCTCTCGGGCAAGGTTAACTATAACAATAGCATCAAATGGACATTTTTTTACACAAATTGTACATCCAGTGCATAAATCTTCTGAGATAAGGGCTTTACCATCATTAGGTCTTTGGATAATACACTCACCGCCAGTTTTATTTACAGGGCAATAAATAATGCACTCCTGTCCACATTTTCTTGGTTGACACAACTCTTGGTCTAGAACAGCTATCCTATGAGTAAAATTACCATGTTTATCCAATTTAACATATAATAATCACAATGATACTATTTAAATCCTGAATAAATTACTTATATACATATTCCAAAAAACACAACAAAGATTAAATATGGCCTCAACACCATAAGAAGTAGCCGGCCATAGCGTGAGGGCCCGACCCGGACCCATTCCGAACCCGGAAGTCAAACCTCATGTCGCTGCTGAATACTGACGTGCGTGAGCCGTTGGGAAGCAGCAGTGCTGGCGCCTTAATTTTCAATATAAATTTTCCTTAAAAGTTATGTATTTTACTTTACTATCCTCAGATTGTTTCTTAACCAATACTAATTGACACACACTAAAAACCCGGATAAAAGGTTCGATAAACCCACGGCTGGTTAACAGCAATTACAAAAGGTTTTGCTCCAGCATCTTAACGGTTGTTCGTATGCCAAATCCGGTGGCTCCTTTTGGATTATAACTTTTTTCAATAGTGCCGTCTTGAGTCCAAGCGGTACCCGCAATATCAATATGTGCCCACGGCACTTCATTAACAAAATGAGATAAAAAAGCGGCTGCGGTTATTGCACCGCCTGTTCTTCCACCGATATTTTTGATATCTGCAATATTACTTTTTATAAGTTCTAAATATTCTTCAAATAAAGGTAATTGCCAAATTTTTTCACCCGACTCCATCGAACTGTGAACTACTTTTTGAATGAGTTCGTCATCATTTCCAACTATTCCCGCAACGTTTGATCCTAGGGCAATTATGCATGCACCAGTCAGTGTTGCAAAATCAATAATACATTTGGGGGAATAATGTTCTACACCATAGGATAAAGCATCAGCTAAAATCAATCTGCCTTCTGCATCAGTGTTTAAAACTTCGACAGTTTTGCCATTGTGCATCTTTATGATGTCACCAGGTCGGTATGACGAACTGGAAGGCATGTTTTCAACTGACGGAACAATACCAACAACATTAATTGGAAAATGCAGCATGCTTAATGCTTTGATTATTCCAAGAACGGTACATCCCCCACTTTTATCAAATTTCATCTCGTCCATTTTATCACTTGGTTTGATGGAAATTCCGCCTGTATCAAAGGTAACAGCTTTACCGACCAAAAGGATAGGTTTTTCACCAGAAATTCCTTGGTTATATTCCAGTATAATCAGTTTTGGTGGGCTCTCACTGCCTTTTCCCACCGAAATTATACCATTCAATCCCAAATTCTCCATCTGGTATTTATCTAAAACTTTAACTTTTACCTTGTTTGAGTCTTCCAAAGAGATTGCAGACGTCGCCATTTGAGCAGGATTAAGATAATTAGGTGGAGAATTGGCAAGGTCTCTTGCGTAAAAAACAGATTGGGTGATTATTAAGGTTTTTTTAACTATCTGTTCAAGTTCGGTGTGAAGATCTTCTGATATGATGTTAATATTGCATATATCATAATAATTTGGTTTGTCCCCAGTGTTGCTTTTATATTTGTTAAACTCGTAAAGTGAAAGAGAAAGCCCTTCAATAATAGATTCCACATTGTCAATAGTGTTCTTGTAGAAATTTGAAATTATTATGTTTTGAGCAGACAATTCTTTTGCCTTTAGCGATATAATTCCGCCTATTTGACGAATTTTGTTAGGATTTAATTCACCGTATTTTCCCAATCCAACCGACAAAATTTTTAGGTATTCATTTTTATCATCTTTAACCAAAAACAAAAGACTTTTTCCAAATTTTTTTGTGTTTTTATTTGTAGCGGTTATGAGTTTGCTAATCTTTTCTTGTAAATCGATAGAGCGAATTTTATTTAAATAGTCGAGGTCATCACTATCCTCATATAGGCCGACAACTAACAAACTGTCAGTTAAATTAATCTCATCATAGTTTATAATTGATATGTCCACCATAACAATATTTTGACGCCCATTTTATAACTTATCTGATTCTTTTAAGGGATATGGAATTATGACACAGATAATGATATTTTTGGCAATATTTTGTTATCTAAAATAAATTAATGCTTCCACTTAATTGAACACCCTATTGACGGGTCAAATTCCTTTTCTATTGCCAATCCACTCAACAGCCTATTTATGTTCTCTTCCATAGTATTATGTGAAGGAGTCATCGCAGGTTCCAAGGCATCATTTATTTTGCCATGGAAAACCAGTTTTTTATTCACATCAAACAAAAATGGATCAGGGGTGCAAACTGCACCATATTCTTTTGCCACACTCTGAGTATCATCTACCACATACGGGAAATTAAGTGAATATTCTTTTGAGAATTTTATCATGTTATCCAATCCCTCACCTTCATAATCAGGATCGTTACTATTAATTCCTATAATTTGTAAATCTACACCGTCAAATTTAGATTGGAGGTCAATGATATCATTTATCCTTGCTTTAACATACGGACAATGATTACAGATAAAAACTACAAGAAATGATTTGGAATTGAAGTCTTTCAACGAATACATTTTATTGTCCACCCCTTTCAGCAAAAAGTCTGGAGCTACCGAACCGGGTATCAATTTTTGATACGATACTGTTTTAACCATGTAATACCATATAATCAAAATAAAATAAATGTTTTCCAAGCAACTAAATTGATTGGTTAAACAATTTTTGGAAATCTCATTCTAGTGACTTTATTGATTATCGGCCTATTCCTTTAAATGACCCAGCATCAAATGAATTTGGGTTTAATATACCCCGACCATCGTAAATTGGGGTTTTACCTGTTTTTTCTTTTGATAAAGTAGAATACTCCGTGTGATCGGTTGCTAATATTATCAAATCCCTGTTTTTAATCGAAAAATCAAGATCATTTGTTATTTTTATTGTTTTATTTTTAGCAATCAACATCTCATCATTAGCTATAGGGTCATGGATTATGATATTGGGGATTTTTAACTGTGATAATTTCTTTATTAAACTATAAGTAGGCGAAAGCCGCGTGTCTGAAACACCCCCTCTAAAAGATAATCCCAATATAGTTATCTTTGCTTTTTTTATATCCTTTTTTGATATCATTTTCAATGCCTTTGACAAAGCATAGGTGGGCATGTTGTCGTTGATGGCCCTGCTAGCTTTTGTTATCTTGCATTCAACCTTATTTTTGGTTGCGACATCCAAGATAAATTGAGGGTAAACGGGAATGCAGGCACCTCCAACCCCAATTCCAGGGTTATGGATATGACAAAACGGTTGAGAATTGGCTGCGTCCTTTGCTTCCCAAAAATCAATCCCCAGTTTTTCACACAGCACAGACATCTCATTAGCAAGAGCAATGTTGACATCCCTGTACACACCTTCAAATAGTTTCTCAGCCTCGGCGGTCTTTATACTAGAAATTTTAATGACACCTTTTCTGAATATCAAGGAGAAGATGTTTTCAGCTAATTCTAAACTATGTTTTTCTATTCCAGCAACAATTCCCGGATGGCCTTCCTCAATATCAAAAATAGCACGGCCTTCATAGATTCTTTCCGGATTATAGACAACAAAAAAATCCCTCCCGGCTTTTAACCTGCTTGCTTTTTCCAATAAAGGAATCAAAAACTTTTCTGTTGTTAATGGAGGAACTGTTGGATGAAGGGAGACAATGTCATGGGGTTTTAGGCCTTTGCTTATAGCAAGCGCTACTTCTTTGACTGCGCTAAGGTCTGCAGTTTTATTTTTTATTAAAACAGGTACACATATCATTTTTAATTTAGAATCAACAGAGGCTTTGATTGGATCTTCATAAACTAAAAATTTTCCGTTTCTTATGCCTTCGCTAAAAGCTTCATTCACTCCTGGTTCTGGTATATGCGTAAGCCCTTTTTTTGCATTTTCCACTACCTTTTGCGATTTATCAATACCAATAACAGTTACACCCGATCTAAGCCATGACGATGCAATTGGCGCACCAACATGTCCTAACCCGTAAACAGCAACACTGTACTCACCAGTTTTAATTTTTTTTGTTATTGATTCAGGAGATTCCAAATTTGAAGAATTATTTGATATAGGGTCCTCTCTTTTTTTATCTTTCAATAATGTCATAATTTGTTTAAATTATTAACCAGTTATTATATCTTGGTTGTAGTATGGAATAAGTACAACGCGAGCCAAATAAATTAAATTTGCTTCATTCTTTAGGTTTTCAAGGTTGTAAATGTTACCAACAACAAAGTTAAACATCATTATACCATTATTTTAGAGCTCAATTTCTTTGAAAGGTGTAGTAATAAAGTTTTCATTAAATGCAGTTTATAATGCTCAAACTTGTTTTGAATATATTATAATGTTAATTAATTTAGCAGATCAATGAATAGTTTTAAAAAACTTGATTGTGGAAAATAAAAACAAAACCATAAAAAAGGAATTGATTTAGAATTTCGCGATAATAAAAGAATTATTACCGACAATGCATAAATAAAATAAATAATGGATATCATGCTTCACTCTCTAAATATAGCGGGATCAGAATGGCTCATCATATTATTAGCTATAGTTATCATCCTTGTGCCAAGTAAGATATCAGGAATATCAAAAACCATCGGGAAATTTATTGGGGAATATGAAAAGGCAAAAGATAACTTGATTAATGAGAAAAACAACCTGGTGCAACATACAACAGTTGCACAAAAACAATACATCGGCCCGACCATCCAAAGGCCAGTATCATCAGAACGCGAAAAATTGGAAATAATCGCCAAATCCCTTCATATAGATACAGAAAAAAAGTCAGACTACGAGATACGCAATTTGATATCCTCAAAGTTAAAAGGCACTCAGACATAATTGACAAATTCATATTTTTATATTATTGCTCGATGGGACTATTAATCAAATTATAAATAAAACAATAGAATAAAATTATTGGGGCGGTTTTAAAAGACCGGCCTCCAACAATTGCTGTATCAACTGCACTACCTCTTGCTCAACTTGTTCCCTAGGCAGGTTTAGCTTTGCAGAAAAACTGTCAGCTAATTGATTGATGGTCTCATTTCCATCACAATTTTCCCAAAACTCTACAATGTTCTCATTCACCATAAAGCCTTGCTCTTTATCATTTACTAAAGTTATAGAACCATCCTCCTGATTAAGTATTTTTCCGCTTTTTGACGGCATATATGTATTGTAATCAATTTGAAAACGTAAGGAAGGGTTTCCGTATCCAAGCCTTTCTCTGACCGCAGGATTCATTTTTTCAATTGACCAAGGGGGATCCCATACAATTTCTACATTGATTGAACCAACTCCTTCAATCTTATTGACATATTTTTTAACATCACCAACCAGAGTATCATGTAAAGGGCAACCCCTGGTGGTCATGGTCATCTTTATATCAACATCATTTTTATCCGATACATTTACACCATAGATTAAACCCAAATCTACAACATTAACTGGAACCTCAGGATCCATACATTTGCGTAATTCTGAAAATATTTGCTCTTTTGAAACTTGCTGCGTAGTCACCATTAAAATTGTATCTAACTGCTTTTTAAATTTTTTTTATTGGTTGTTAAAATTAGAAAAATCATCCATTCCAAATACATCGGAAATACTTTTTTCATACGGAGGGCTTATAATTCCCTTTTCAGTTATTATGCTTGTAATCAGGTCTGGCGGAGTCAAATCAAATGCGGGATTGAAAATTCTAACCCCTTTTGGCGCTATCCTTTTACCCGCAATTTGGACCACTTCATCCACAGATCTTTCCTCTATAACAATTGCATCTAGGTTGTTTTTTAGGTCAAAAGTAGAAAGAGGCGCAGCCACATAAAATGGGATGTTATGAGAATTGGCCAATAAGGCAATTTGGTATGTTCCAATCTTATTGAACACATGTCCTGTTTTCAGGATTCTATCGGCACCCACTATTACTTTATCTACCATTTTGTTATTCATAAGATATCCAACAGCAGTATCAGGTATTAGGCTTACATCAATCTCATCATGCACTAATTCAAAGGCAGTAAGTCGCGAACCCTGCATAACAGGCCTTGTTTCTGTTGCAAATACACTTATTTTTTTTCCGGATTCCTTGGCAGATCTTATAACTCCAAGGGCAGTTCCATATGCTACAGTAGCTAATGCCCCAGCATTGCAATGAGTCATTATTACATCTCCTGTATCAATCAGCTTAGATCCAAATTTACCCATGTTTTTGTTTGTTTCAATGTCATCATAAGACATTTTTTTTGCCATTTTGATTACATTTTCTTTTATCTCGGAAACCGTTTCATACCTATTGGATACCTCCATTATTTTGTCTAGTCCCCATTTCAAATTGACCGCGGTCGGCCTGGTTTCAACAAGTGTATTATAAGCGGAATTGAGATCTGACAATAATTGATTTTTGCTATCAGAGGCATGGTTATTGGCACAAAGAGCGAGACCCATAGCACCTGCAACACCGATTGCAGGGGCGCCCCTGATTGATAAATTTCTTATGGCCTCACCTATCTCATAATGATTTTTACAGATAAGGTATTCTAAAGATTCAGGCAATTTCGTCTGATCTATCATTTTGACGTAAACGGGTACATCATTCCAACTCACAGTCATTAGATTATTGTTATCGCCAACTATCGACACAAGTAATTCTTTGGACAAAGATTATTTATTTCTACCAGATTTGCATAAAAAAACCTAATTGGTGAATTCAACATATTTTTCTATTCGAATACATTTATTTCATACGATATGGAATCAAGGTTAAATCGGGTTTTACAAATACCAAAAAGAAAACTCATAGTTTCTTTAAATGACATCGCATTAGACAAACACTACAATGCGCCCGAAAACATAGTATTTATTTTGATGGTGGAAGAATCGTTGGGATCGGCAGGCGGAAGAGGAGGGGGGTCAGGGAATAGAAAAATAGATAAAATTATGGGCTTTAGAATAAAAAATAGCAAAGATACAAAAATTTTTGAAACAGAGAATCCAAGCATTATTGAAAAATTCGATATTCCATATAGTGCAGTAGCTATGGATATTGTTTTAGAATCAGGAGATCCCTTTGTAGTTCAAGGTGTAATAGATAATGATTTGATAAAATCATATCTAAAAATAATAGAATAACTTGTAACACCTAATTCCCTCTTTTGATATGCATATAGTATAAATGTTCTTGCCTGCAATACAAAGAACAAAATTCCGATTTGCAGTGATTGTTATTTTCAAAATTACATTTAATTGGTTCAATATTATTAAACCTATTGTTGCAAAAGGTACAAACAAATTCAAGGTATGGAATTTCTTTGTTTGCAAAATACAACCCACATTTTCTTTTCTCCTTATACCAGAGTATTTTACAATTAGTTTTTTCAACAAACGTCATAACCCTATCATATGCCTCATAGAAACCAGCAGCAAAAAATTGTCTATAGTAAACCTTTCTTAAGTTATCCACCTTAATAAAAGATATGATCCATTTTTCTTCAACAGGGTTCACTGAATCATTTTCTTTTGGATCGTTATCAAAATTGTAATAATTATCTTCATCCATCTTGGATATCTTTTAAATCAATATTTGCCAGCCCTTTGCTTATCAAGTAAACAGCAACATATCTTGGAACATGATTATTGCCCTCATGTATACCATATCTTTTCCCTTTGAAAAGAAGAGAAACAGGAGAAAAACAAACGATATCTACTTTTGATTTATCAAAAAAACAGGCTTCGTTAAAGGGGTCAAAAGATTTCAAATCATTACAAAGAATTTTGGCAAGGCCGCTTTTACTGTTCAATGAACCAGGTAGCCGGAATATTCTGTGAATATCCATTGTGACCATAGGGTCAATTTTTACAGAAAGATCATCAACAGTTTTTAGAACCATTTGTTGAAAATCACATTTCATAGCATTTTCTAATTTTTCTATTTGTTTGCTAAAATCACTGTCAGAATTTTTACTTGAATAAAAATTAATTTTAAGTTTTTTAAGGATTCTATCTCTCCAACCGGCTTCTAAAAGTTGTTTACTTTTTGACAATGGAACAAATTTATCTCCTTGGGTTTTTTTTATACCCAATGTCTCCATTTTAAACCCTTTGCCTAAAAGATAACTTGCCATTTCAGATCTCTCGTTTGAAAGCAATGGATAATAATCACTGTCTAGAACGTGTAAATGAAATCCATTGTTACCCGAAAAATAAATGAAAATACCACTTCTTTCAATTCCAAAATCATCGATTAAAAAATTTACCAACTTTGTGACTTCTTTTTTCAAAGAAACTATACAATTTTTGCATGGGACATCTATTATATATATTCGGGAACTATTGCAATTGGTGCACTTTGCTAAAACTCCCGGGTGTATAGATTTACAATCATGACATTTGGTATAGTTATGGGTAAGGGCACATTCAAGATGCAGGTCTTTACCATCAATATCGAAAATTAATTCCGAGCCGCCCCATTCTTTTTTATCCATAGGTTCGGTAGGGCGACTATAAAGTGAAGAAGAACAATAAATGTCAGAAGGAGCAAATTTTAGAACAAAAGCATGCAGTTCTCCAGAATTTTTAAATGAGAGGTGGCGATGCATTTTTTCTCCTTCAAAGTGACGGAATCCAAACTCATGTAAATGGATTTTTTCAGGCAAAGTTATATTTGCATAAAAGTTAAAATAGTATTTTTTATAATTTTTTTTTAGCCAATTTTGGTTATTTTGATGTGACTTTGAGTCTTTAAAATCGTCTTTCAAGGCACTTTCTTTTTCTCTTGGGATATCAGCAATATCGTTTAAATCACTTTTGTCATTGTTGTGGAAAAACATTTTAAATTTTCATTCTTTTACCCAATAGCTGAACAGGGTTAATAATGCCTTTACACACGTTTGTTTCATGGCATAGATTTTCCATTTTTATTTTTTCACACGAAGGTACAAAATATTTTTTTGAACTACCAGTCTTTCCCGATAAGTGTTCTAGTTGGTATCTTGTTATCCGTTCGTTAAAATCAGGCAATTTTTTAAACATCTCTGTTATTTCTTCAATACTTTTACCTGAAAACAGCAAAAACGTCGCTAACAACAATCTTGCAGAATGAGGCAAGTTTTCCCCGGTATCCAAAACTCGATATAAATGGTCAATGCAAGGTGGAGTTACGCTTTTTTTATTTACAATATCAACATCAGTTTTTTTATTTACAGAATCCCAATAATTCTTTAGTTTTTGAGACTTTATTAAAACTTGCTTAGGAAATGTGATTGATTTCATATTTTTAATTTTATCAATGATTAACAGACTTAACTCATTCCTAAACAATCTGACAATTTCAGAAACATCAAGATAAACATATCCATCTTTGACTGTCCTGTTTATCAGTTTCCATTCTTGTTCATGGAAAAGTATGGAACGCCTGATATACTCAGGAACTCGGATTTTATATAGCTCAATGGTCTTTGTTTCCGCATAAACATCGATTTTAAACACCTCCTTAAAAATTTTCAATAAAATCAATCTCTTCGTCTCATCTTTAAATGAATTTTTTAAGTCATCTATCAAATATTTTTCAAACCTCATTGATTCAAACAATGCAAATTTTTTGGTAATAATATCAATCGACGCAGATTTTAATATTAACAAAGAAGCTAAAAAAGTTAAAATTTCAATTTCAAATTTATCTATTTTATAATAGTGTCTGGTTTCATTGTTTTTTATAAAACTTTCAATTTTCTCAAAGGATCTGTTAATTATGAAAGACATTTCACTTCTATCAAATTCTAGTAAATCAAAATGTGTATCTTTAATGTATAGTGAAGCCTCATTTAGGAAAGGATATTTAGCTAAATCATTTGTGCCCAGTTTTATTGACAATTTATATTACTACTATAGTATTTCCGATCAATTAAGAATTTTTCTTAATAAAACAATTAAATTTAGAGGCTATTAATATGGTGATAGGTTTATGGAAAAATTACAGTTGTCAGAATCTTGTAAAAATTTAAAACATACTGATTGCGATGAATGTATGTGCAGTTGTCATGTGCCTGGTACAATTGAAAATATGGCTCGTAAGATATCTTTACTTGACAAAACAAGTCCAGGTATCGGAGAAACCATATAACAAAAAGTATTAAGATAAACAGAATATTAAATTTACAATAGACAAAAGGAAATCAATTATATTCTTCTTCTTCTTCTTCTTCTTCCTCCCCTCTCTCTTTGGCCAACAAACTATCAGGTTTATTTTCTGAAACAGAAATAACGGTATCCGAGGTCGACCAAAATTTAGGGTATGTGTTAGGCTTCATCACCATTCTTTTAATTTGGAATGAAATGCCTTTTTTTTGCCTGAAAAAGTCATCAAAGGCTAACAATGATGTCCCAAGGCCAACAATTTCACCTTTTTGAGTATAAATACCAACTAGATCATCTTTTCCTAAATTTTTAGGTATAGCTACAACGCCAGGCAAAGCCAGCTGTGCACCATGACAAAGGGCATCAACAGCAGTATCTCTAATAGTTACTGCAGGTATGTGAGTTAAAGCAGATTCTATTGGAAGGATTAGTCTACGCAGTTTTTCCTCTTCGTCTTTTTCTTTATAAAGAGAGAATGCATCCACCAAATCATGCAATCTAACAAATTTCGTCTCATCATTAAAATCCCATACCGTGGTTCTTCGCAATTCAATCATTGAGGAACCCCATTCTAGAACTTCACCCATGTCATAAATCAATTTTCTAATATAAGTCCCAGATTCGCACAAAACTCTTAAGAGGATTAGTCGATCAAATTGATCTAACAAATCCATTTCATATATAGTTCTAATCCGGGTTTGACGTTTTACAGATGATCTTTGTGGTGGTTTTTGAAAAATTGGCCCGGTAAATTCTTTTATTATTTTTGTCAGTTTTTCAACAGGGATTTGATTATGAATCCTAGCTAATGCCACATATTCTTTCGGTCCCAATAACAGAATTGGAACTATTTTTGTGCCTTCCTCCAAGCCTATAGGCAATAATCCAGTTGTTCCAGGATCTAGGGTTCCACTATGTCCTGCTTTTTCTATTTCCAATATTTTTTTAACATAGGATACTATTTCATGGCTAGTATGCCCAGGAGGTTTATCCAATAAAATCAAGCCATAATTAAGTAAATTTTGAATAGGGCGTTTAGAAGGATAGAAACCATAATTTTCGTCGGTTATGCTATCGTTTATTGTGATAAGATTATCTAGTTGGGGAAAGCTCAGATCCATATATGTTTCTACATAAATAAGTTATAAATAAATCAAGAACTCAATATGCTCTTAACGATTCTTTTAGACAAGTCAACAAGGCATTCTAAAGATAGCAAGTCAGTATTCAACGCAAAGTCAAATACATCTAATTTTTCGCCAAAACTAAAATTATAAATTCTTTTGTAGATTAGTTTATTTTCATTGTCCCGACGTAGGATAATTTTTTTTGCTTCCATGACACTAATATTATCCCTCATGGCCAGCCTTTTTGCTCGGTTTTCTACCGAACCCTGTAGCCAAAAGTTAACCGTGGCATCAGAAATCCACGGAAGGGTATAACTGGTGATAACAACATTTCCATTGTTAACCAATCTAATTAACCTATTGTCAACCTCCCTATCAAAATTGGGATCATTATTTCTCTCCCTCATAAAATTTATGGCTTCCTCGGTGTCCCACCAATCATGATTTAATGATGAGGAATAGCCACGTTCAAATGCCATCATTTTTAAAATATCACCACCATTCCATAGTTTTAGATTGAAATCTTTTGCTATATTTTCTGCGATAGTAGTCTTACCGACTGCAGGCCATCCAGAAATAACAACGCTTATCTTTTTTTTATCTCTATCGTTTGATCCTTTTTTTATACAATTTATTTCATTTGACCCCATTTTTAACACTAAAACTAGATTTTGGTCTTTTTCACCTTCTGTATATATAAAGCTATCAAAAGATGATTTACACTGAATGAAATATCATCATGCGCGTCCACACATGGCTTGGTTTAACTAATGTATTTGTTCCAAACACAATGCATCCGTTTTTTAAAACTTTATAGATTGATCTTTAAATCTAATTAATTACTTTGAGTATCAAACAACGAATCTATTTACCTTGTGAATAAGAAATATTGAAGAAAAATATTATGAAGATATTTGATATTTATAAAAACTTGGAACAATTATACAAACCTATAACACTAATGGATAATTGTCTTGCAGATCCGCATAGTTGCTTCGTCTAGCTGCCCATTGTTATTTTGGATAATGGAAAATGGACAGCCGGAGAAAATAGAACTGGATGCAATCATTATTTTAGATATCTTTAACTCATTGGATATCTCATCGGCCGTGATTAAATCCCTTTGCCTTGCGATATCTGTTTTCCGTCTTTCATAAACTTCTTCAGAATGTGCGGTCAACAGGATTAGATGAGTTGGTTTTAGGATATCCAATAATTTGTAGGGTATGCCAGGATAATACCCCTCTACCGTGTTTATGAAAAGATGAGTATCTATGATTACCACTTCATTATTGAGAGAATAAATGTAATTAGCAGTTATTTCTTGTAATGATCTTTGCTGTTCAAGTGTTAATTTTCGAAGCTCATCCCTATTTGAAATTGAAAATAGTTTTGCCTGTTCAAACATAAGTGTTCCAAACTCGGCAATTTTAACATCAACCCCCTGTTTTGAAAGCGTATTCAAAATATTTGTTATAACAGTAGATTTTCCAACACCAGGAATTCCAACTATTATAACCCTTTTAGTCATACCATTTTAATTAAAAAAGAAAACCAATATTTTTATCTTTATAATTTTGTGGTTTTTTAGCATTATTACAGTTAAATTTTAAAAAGCCATTTTGAAAATATACTTGATAAAATACTGCTTCTTTATAAAAAAAAGCAGTATTTTAATTATTAGGCCTAATCTCTGCCTATTAACGATGCAAGTTTTGGCATATGGACGTCCACTTGTTCTCTAACTAACAGGTTATAGTAATTCACAAGGATATCAACCATCAATAACAAACCTATACCCGTTCCAAAGACACTAAAGACATTTGATACACCCGCTAGTAACCCAATTATTACTCCACCAATTATAGTAACGGAAGGAATGTAGCGATTTAGTAAAGACTCTACCGAGCTTTCTGAACGGCGAAATCCCGGTACTTGGACGTCTGCGTCCAACAGATTCTTTGCGGCGGATTTTGCCGATAGGCCACCAAGCTCAACCCACAACCGTCCGAAAATAGTAATAATGACTGTCATAAACAACACGTAAACTACAGCGTGCACAGGGTCAGCTGCCGCAGCATCTAAAGATCCCGGCGGATTCATATAATAGAACAAACCCCCTGAAGGTGTTTGAGACTGTCCATTATATTGAGCAATCAAATTGAAAAATGGACTATCGTTATTAGGGTTGAAATTGGCCCACAGCATATTCCCCAAAAACATTGCATTTGCCAATAGCGCAGAAGCTAAAATCACGGGTATGTTGGAAGTGTATAGAAGCTTTATTGGATATGTTGCTGTGAATCCCCTGTACCTAGTGGATACAATAGGAATATCCACATGGATTCCCTGCACATAAACCAATAGCAACAAGATACCACTTGTAATGCCCAACCCGAAAATGCTGGGTAAGTTGGGAGTAGGGGCCGGTGGAGCTGATCGGAACAACATCTCCCCAATATTCCCGTCTACCCCAGAACTAATTAACGCAGGTATAAGACCGCTTAACTCCGGAAAATTTGGTACTGGAAATGGATTAAAGATGCTCCAGACAATAGCTTGAGCCACTCCAGCCATGATAAACACGCTTATACCGGATCCAAGTCCCCAGCCTTTCTGTACAAGCTCATCCAGATACATAACTACAACACTAGCTCCAATCAGCTGCGCAATCAAAATACCAGTATGCGTCGGTGATGGGGTAGAACCACCATAAACAGCAATACCATAAAGAGCACCCTCTGCGATAATAACAATTAAAGTAACTATTTTAGTTGCGGAAGTAAAAAGTGAACGGTCATTAGGATCTCTAAAATTTAATTTTAGCATGTCGGATCCCTTTAACAGCTGCATCAACAATCCTGCAGTAACTATGGGCCCAATACCTAGTTCAATAAGGGTCCCTTGCTGTGCTGCGAAGATAACCCGGGCGAATGCCAATGGATCATTAGCTGGATCAACAATGATACCATATAGTTGAACTTGTCCCATTGTAAAATAAATTAATAAAGCAACTCCAGTCCATATTAGCTTATTCTTTAGGGTAATCTTCTTTTTAGGCTTTTCAACTTGAGGAATAAAAGGTGAAACTTTCTTTACAACGGTTCTAAAGATACCCTCATTCTTTATTGAGCTCATTTAAGGTTAACACCTCTCCTCCGGCTTCAGTAATCTTATCTTTTGCAGATTTAGAAGCCCATTTTACTTTAATAGTAAAAACCGCTTCCACCCTACCGCTTCCCAAAAGTTTCTCATAACCTAATTCACCTAGGTCTAAAATAGTCTTACCATCTTCACCAGATTTAGAATATTTTAATAACGTATTCAGATCTCTTAAATTAATCCATCTGGAAACATCGCTTTTTCTTAGGGCATGAAACTGCTCATGTCCAAAATGGTCGGGTTCCTCTTTAAGAGTTCTCATGAAGAAATGCTTATGCTTTCCTGCATTTCCAACTCCACCCCTACTACCTGAAGCACGATGCTGACCAATCTGTCCCCAACCACAAAAACGGGTTCCACGTTGTCTTCTACTTTTTCTTAAACGAGTAGCCATAACACATTATCACCTATTCCATCCATTCAATTGATAAAGAGAAAGAGTATAAATATTAAAGTTTTCGAATGACAACATTAGCAAATTTGAATTACAATTCATATTGTTTCACTACATCATCCTTTTCACAATAGAAAGTAACTCTTTGTTTTCCCCAAGAATTCCATCTTGAGAATAAGATCGTTTTGACTTTCTCTTAAATCCACCTTTTGGTGGATTTAATGCAAACCAGGGTTTTATGCCAGATATTTTGGATAAATACAATTCATTTTGAGATATAATAGATACAATTTTACTTAAATCAGTATTTTGTGGTCCTTTACTTTCAACATCATTGTTATTAATATTGCCCTCATGGTCAACGGATGCTGTCGCAATTTCAGTTGGTGCTGCTTCTAGTGCTGTTGTTGTATTCATAGCAGAATTTGTTGCTGTTGTTGTTGTTGATAGCAACTTGGATGCAGAAATTCGACCTTTTTTCTCTATGAATTCTCTAATAAATTCAGCATCCACACTAGTCCAGGACACAAACTCCTTGATTTTCCTTAGCATACCTAAAGTTTGCTCATTTTCTGGAATTATTGTGGCTCGAAATCGTTTGTTTAAACTTAGACTTTCAAGGGTGATTCGTGCCCAATATGGAACATTTACAGTTCCTTTCATTCTTACAACTAAATATACCATTATAACATCTACCCTGTTTGGAATGTATTTCTTAATGCACTAAAGATAGCCTTAGCAGTAGATGACATGGTACTAGTCGATCCATAGGATCGGCTCCATGCATCTTTTAATCCAGCCAATTTCAACAGGTTTTTAATATGTTCTCCAGCCACAATACCCAAACCTCTAGGCCCAGGTATTAGTTCGATAGTAACACTTCCCCCTCTCCCCATTACTTTAAAAGGTACAGAATGAGGTTGCCCACAGCGGCATTCCCAACTTCCACAACCAAGCTTTACTGGAATTACGTTCAAGTAAGTTGCATTAGTAGCTTTATCTATTGCATTTCTCATTTGGGAGGCTTTCCCCTTACCCAATCCAAACCAACCCGACTCATTGCCCAGGGCGACCAATGCATTAAACCGTGTAAGTTCACCAGCATCTGTTTGTTTTTGAACTATGTCAACACTAACCACTTGGGTCTTTACATCAGGCAACAGATGTTTTACAATTTCTGCTTCTTGTATTCTCATACCATTTTCAAATATTTGTTCCATAGAGTTTATTTTCCCGCTAGCTACCATCATTCCCAAGGTAGTTCTGGGCTTCCACTCAACTTCAGCCTCTTCCCTTCTTGCCATCCTACTCATCTAATTCACCTTTATTGGTAATCGAATAACAAGACTCGACAAAATTAATATTGTTTATTTTAAACACATCCTACCTTACTACCAACAGTGATATTTTTTTATTTATTATTCTTTCGTTATTTGAAGCTAAAAACATCTTTTTACCCTTCTTGCTGCTGATCAAAACTGCTGGAAAGTATTTTATTCTTTATTTCTTCAAAATGTTTTGGATATTCTTCGGGATCCAAATTATTGTTAAGCAGTTTTGAAAACCTTTTCTCATATAGATTTTTATCCTGTTTTAATACTGTAGCATACCTGGCAACATGTGTGCCATTTATCCTGTTTTCATCAGGCATAGATTCTTCAGACAGTGGTATTTTAACCCCTGCTGAAGCAACCCCTTTCAGACATGCAGCAATTTTACTTGTAAAAGACGTCTTTCCGGTATATAAAATAGCAGAGTCATTATTTTTACTAATCATCTTCTTACCCATCAACAAACCCACCAAGAAACTAGCAGATAGATTGTTTGATGCTCCCTTCCATCCATATTTTGCTAGTTCTTTGCTATTTGAAAAATTAAGCACTATATCACCTTTCAAGTTTGGTTTTATCAATTGACAATGAATATTTTCATTGCTAGTCTTTATGGTAATAAAATTACGTCTGCTAATTAATACTGCTTTTCGTTTTCTATAATTTGTTTTTTTGCTTCTGATCCTTTTAAGTGTTCTAATATAAGACATTTAATTCATCCTCTCTCTTTATCTAACTATCAACAAAAAACTTTTGATTCTCTTATAAACGTTTTAAACCCAATAACAATAATTATTGTTATCGTTATTGTATTTTTGTTTTTCAAACATTTTTTCTTTGATTAAAGTCGTCCTTTGTTAGCTATTAAGCTTGCAAATATGCCTGCACCTATGCCATTATCAATATTTACAACGGCAAGACCAAAAGAACAACTCTGAAGCATAGATGACAGTGAACCAATTCCGTTTGATCCGAACCCATACCCAACAGAAGCAGGAACACCGATCACCGGAATGTTAACCAATGAGGTAACAACGGACGATAAAGCCCCCTCCATACCTGCAACGACCACCAAAACATCCACATTGTTAGATATCATTTCTTTGAGTGACAAAAGTAAACGCTGAATTCCGCTTATACCAACATCATACCCAAGAAAGGTTGAGCACCCCATCGAAAGAGATGCTATTCTGGCCTCTTCAGCAATACCAATGTCAGACGTACCTCCACAAATAATTCCAATCTTCCCACCCCTATTGGCAGGCAAAGACTCTTTTGCATCATAAATTAGCATAGAACTACTATTGTACCCTCTTTCAACAAAAAACCCTTTTTTTTTAAAGTGATCAATTAATTTTTTTATTGCAATCGGCCTAATCTTACTAATTATAACATAGCCCTTTTTTTCTAATATTTTATCAGAAATAGTGACAATCTCCATAGTTTTTTTATTTATTGCTAAAACTATCTCAGGAACGGATTTTCTTAAATCCCTGTTAATATCTATTTGCGCAATATTGTTTTCAATATACTCTAAAGAAAAAAGTGAAAGGGTTTTTATTACCTCATCCAAACTTTTTTTATCATTGTAATAGTCTAACAAAATATTTTTTAAATCCATATCGGCATTACTAAAAATAATTAAGAAAGATTAGAAATAGCTTCTTTTACACTGTTTGCGCCCTTTATTAATTGATCTTTTTCAAACTTATCTAATGGCAACTCCATTATCTTTTCAATTCCCTTCTTTCCAACTATAGCCGGTACTCCAAGACATACATCTCTAATCCCATATTGCCCATCAAGATATGCCGAAATTGGAATTACTGCTTTCTTATCTTTAACTATGGATTCAATCATTGTTGATACAGCATTTCCTGGCGCATATACAGTCGCACCCTTAAATTTAATTACCTCGGCAGCAACCTGTTTTGTCTTTTCATAAATTTGCATGGACTGTTCTTCGTCTATAAATTCGCGTAATGGTATACCAGATATGGACGAAAACCTGATTAAAGGCAACATATTTTCCCCATGTTCGCCTATAACCATAGCAGATATTGATTTTCTAGAGACTTTAGTGAAATCATGAATAAAACTAGTGAATCGAGACAGGTCCAGCATTCCCCCCATTCCCATCACCTTATTTGAAGGAAATTTGGTGGTTTTTAATGCCAAATATGTCATTGGATCAAGAGGGTTAGTTACGATAATTAATATACAATCATTTACATTTTCAGAGATCTTTAATGATACATCCCGCACTATCGATGCATTAGTTTTAAGCAAATCCATCCTTGTCATTCCAGGTTTTCTGCCGACACCTGCAACCAGAACAACAATGTCCGTGTTCTTTAACTCAGAATAATCATTGGAGCCCACAATATAGCTGTCCAGACCTTTTTCTGATAGCTGGTGATTTATATCCATCGCCTCTCCCTGCGGTAAACCTTCAACAATGTCCAGCAAATTTATTTTAGGGTCCAACTCTCGAAGACCACAGTTTAATGCAACAGATGCACCAACCTTCCCAGAACCAATTATTGATATAGTCATAATAAAGTTGAATTTAATTTTTTATTTATAGTTTTAAGTTACGAAATGCAACAATTCATTAAACCATAATTATAATGATGTCGATATTTAGGACAAAAGCGATTTAAAATATCACAGAAAGGGGACAAATGAATGGTGGTCTGACGCATTCATCATATTTAAAATATTGAAAATTCAAAGAAAATGAATACCTAAATAAACTCATAGAAGAAGATAAGATCAACATCGGGTATTTTAAATGAATAAGATAATAGTCATAGATTCTCAGATAGCAGGAATTTCTGGGGACATGTTACTCTCAAGCTTGATTGATAGCGGGGCAGATAAGAAAAAAATCATAAAAAACATCAACAAAATACAAAATTATTTTCAGGATTCAAAAATAAACAAGATTGATTTTATTAAAACAGAATCAAACGGCATAGGTGCCACAAGGTTTATCTTTGAATTTGATGAAAAGTTAGAAGAAAAAAATGCAGTAGACATGTATGGGGTAATTGCAAACTGCTGTCATAATATAGGTTTATCGGAAAAAGCAAAGAAATTTGCCATTGAATCCATTAAAACAATTATCAACGTGGAATCTAAAATCCATAATAAGAATATAAAAGAACTTCACCTGCATGAATCATCAAGCATCGATACTGGTGCGGACCTTATTGGTTGTGCAACAGCACTTGACGACTTGGATTTATGGAACAATTCCACATTTTATTCTACAAAAGTTGCAGTTGGTGGAGGTTTAACAAATTTCTCCCATGGCATTCTCCCCAATCCAACAAATGCAATATTAGAAATTTTTAGAATGCATGAAATTGCAATAATGGGAGGTCCAATTGAAGCCGAGCTGACTACACCCACAGGAGCAGCAATGCTTGTGAACTTAAAGCCCAAAAGGATAACAAACTATCCAGAATTTATTCCTGAAAGAATAGGTTATGGAACTGGAACCAAAGAATTCAACACAATTCCAAACATATTGAGAGTTTCAATAGGCAAATCAGACTTTTTTAGTGATATTCAAACAGATACAGTAACAATCCTTGAAACAAACATTGATGATATAAATGGGGAGATACTTGGAAATTTGGTAGAAAAGTTATCTTCAGGCGGTATCGAAGGGGTAAAAGACGTAATTGTTATTAACGGCATATCAAAAAAAAATAGGCCTGCTTACATGCTGAAGGTAATTTGCTCTGATGAAAATGAGAAGAAAATAGCAGAAACCATCTTTGAAGAATCAGGAACTTTGGGTATAAGGAAAACAAAGACCGAGAGATATATTTTAGCTAGGTTCAACCTTTTAGTTCCTATAGAAATAGAAAAACAAAGTTTTATTATCAATGTGAAAATATCAAAAAATTCCAATGGTGAAATTACAAATATAAAACCAGAATATGAGGATATAAAGAGAATTTCAGATAAAATAAATTATCCATTAAAGAGAACAATCGATATTGTCAATAATTTAATATCCCAAAGAAACCTATATGATATTTAACATAGTTTGAATTCAAAAACATTTGCAAAAGAAGAGGAAGAGGGGAACACAGAATCAGAAATGGAAGATAATAAGGAGCAGGAGCAGAAAATGGAATATCAACACCCATACAAAATCAATGATGCCCTAGAGGCCAAATATGAAAGTTTAATTGAATGGTTTAAGCTAAAAAACGATAAAGTTTTGATTGCGTTGTCAGGAGGAGTTGACAGTGCGGTAGTGGCACTTGTTGCGAAAAATGCCTTGGGAAAGAAAAACGTTTTAGCAATTACAGCAAACTATCAAACACTATCAAGTGACGAATTAGAGACAGCAGTAAGGGTGGCTAATGAGTTAGACATAAGTCATAAAATAATAAAATACAACGAATTAGACAACCAAGATTTTGTAAAAAACGACAGTTTAAGATGCTTTCATTGCAGAAATGAGCTGGCAGACAACCTGCTCACATTAGCCAGTCAAGTGGATGTTAAATTAATAGTTGATGGAAGCAACACAGATGATTTAAATGATTATAGACCAGGTATGATAGCACTGCATCAAAAAGGAATTAAAAGCCCGTTAATAGAAACAGGTTTTAATAAAAATGACATTCGAAATCTGGCAAAAGCTAACAAATTATCTATATATGATAAACCTTCCAATGCTTGTCTGGCCTCAAGGATATCTAAAAACATACAAATAACACCTGCAAAGTTAAAAAGCATTGAAAATTGTGAATCAATTGTAAAAAAGACTTTCAATGTTAAACAGGTAAGGGTAAGAGATCATGGCGATCTCGCTCGAATAGAAGTAGAAAAAGAAGAAATTACAAAATTATTTGATATTGATAAACTAAATGAAATAGAGTTAACCTTTAATGAGAATGGTTTTAGATATGTTACAATAGACATAGGCGGATACAAAAAAAGCGGATTAACTGTATCTAATAGAGGGAATGATAAATATATCCAGATTAAAAAAATTACAAGACGCAATAACAGCCATAATCAACCATGTTGACAAACGAAAGTAAAAGCAACAATTTTATATATTTAGATAATGCAGCCTC